>VMDM01000032.1 GCA_008080815.1 Candidatus Nitrosopumilus sp. | reverse complement strand
AGATGGAGAATGTGTCCTTGATGAGAGATGTGGTCCAGGAACTATGATGATTGATGGTATCTGTGAAGTTGTCGAGTCTCAAGAGACTGAGACTGTGAGACCTGGAATGGGTAAAGAATTTGTCACTGGAATAATTGCAGCATTTGTACTTGCAGGAATTGTTGGAATTATCTTGGGAATTGTTGCAAAGGGTTCAAGAAGAAAGAACTAGAAACAACTTTCTTGTCTCATAATTTCATCTAAAAAGAATCCATTCATCTGCTTTGATACTGTATATGGAATAATGCCTAGAATGGGAGTATCTACCTCTACAATTACATTGAATAGATTAGGATCCAATCTAATTTGGTCTCCATCAAATTCAGCATCAAAAGTAAGAAACATGTGTTGAGCAACAACGAATTCTGGAGATTCAAAATCTCCATTTTTAATTTCACTTGAACCTGGTTCTAATGATGTTTGAGTAATCATATATGTTCCAAGATCTGTTTCCTCGTAAAATGCAGTAATTGTAAATTTGTTAAAACTAACCCAAAATGGAGTTGCATTACAAATTTCCACTTTGTTATTTACATCTAATAATTCAAAATATCTGAATTCACCATCTCCTGCCCATCTGTAATTAAGTGAATCGACTGCCACTATGTTTAATGCTGAAAACAAAAACGGAATTACAATTACTGCAATTGCTATTCCAGTAATTATTGAATATTTATTCAAGCTCCTTCTCCTTGAGATGTATTTGTAATAATTTCATTTTTCAAAAGATAATTTACAGCATTTGCAAAAGTTTCATCAGAAATAAAACCCTCTACCCACCAGAAACCTACATTCTTGAACCATTCAGGAATATCAATGTCATAGACGTTTGATTCATTGATTTCATAAGGTATTGAAATTATTTCTCTATCTACAAATCTCTCAATTGCATCTAAAAGAAATCCATCAGAAATATTTCCTGATAACCAATTTGACAAAATGCTTTTCACTGCAATTGAAATACATGGCTTTTCTGAATCTTGTAATTCAAATTCAGCTGTATCTTTTGCTTCACCATATTCTACATCAATGAAATATTTTCCCAATGGAAAAACTCCTTTTTCAAATGGATTGGGTGATGGAACTGGGGTGATTGACTCTGAAATTGAAATTGGAATTCCACTGCTTGATCTTCCAGATTCATCTCTGATGAAAATAACTGCATTATCTCCAGTCACTTCAGATACTTCAATTGAATAAAATAATTTATCACAATAATGAAACGTTGTTTGTTCAAAGACAATTTTTACTGTAGGTTCTGCAAATGATGATGGAAAAAACATCACTGAGAACATCAAAAGCATAACGGCAAGTCCCACTTGCATGAAATTCATGGTGTTAACTAGTTCTAAGAGTAATAAAAATCAGCAAGCCTTTTTAATCAGATAGCCTCATTCAATGTATCGAGTTTTCTGCGGATGCAACCTTCGAGTGCGTGGAAATCCCCACTCAAGGAATTATTTTGTCTCTGGTGGAAACTACGTTTGTCTCCAAGATACTTACATTATGTCATAATTATGACAAAGTTAAAATATAATTTACTTTTGACTAACTTTATGATGCAAGAATCTGTCTATGATTCAGTTCAAGCAAAACCAAGACAGGAAAGACAAGTTACTTACTTTTGCAGATTATGTCGAGCATATGGAATAAAGACTAGAAAGGCTCACTTGCAAAATTTTCACAATGCAAGTAGGGATACTGTCACCAAACGAAGTAATGATGATCTGGTAAATACCATCTTTATTGAAGCCAAAAACTAAAGCATTTCAGTTATTAAAGGGGATTTTTTAATGCCTCATATGCCTAGTCATCAAGATAAGACATGGATTAAGCTCTGGCAAGAGAATTCAACAGATATTCGTGAGCGCGTAATTGGTTGGCGTAAACAAGGTGCTTTTACCAGAATTGACAAACCAAGCAGAATCCAGAGAGCTAGAAGATTAGGTTACAAAGCAAAACAAGGAATTGTTGTAATTAGAATGAGAGTTGGTACTGGTGGTATGAGAAAACAAAGACCAACCGGTGGTAGAAGACAAAAACATCTCGGTGTTGTTCACATCAAAGCTGATGACAATATGAAAAAAGTTGCAGAGAGAAGAGTTTGTGAAAGATATCCAAATTTGACACTTTTAGGTTCTTACTTTATCTACAAAGATGGTATGCATTACTGGTTTGAAGTAATTTTGGCAGATACTCATCACAAGAGAATCATTCAAGATAAAGAACTCTCAAAAAGAATTCCACAGACCGCATAGATGCAAAAACTTTTCTTCATTCTGATATTACTTTCAATAACTATCACTCCAGCGTTTGCTGCAATTTCAGATAGAACTGGTCTTGTTGAACGAATGAATATTGAAGTCATTGGTCATTCATTTGAGGTTGTATTGACATCAAACTTTGGACTGGAAGATTATTCATTTGATAAAGAAAAAAAACAATTGAGCATTAATGTTAACAGCTCACTTGAAAATAATCTAGGAGAACTAGTCATTCCTAAAGAACTACTTGCAGGTGATTTGACTTTTTTAATTGATGATGTACCTATTGAACAAAAATCAAAATTCAATGGAAAAATTTCATTTGTGACGCTAGAGTTTGAAGGTCTTGGACCACACAAAATTGATGTAATTGGAACTGAAGCACTTGAAGGAGTAATTGAGATTGTAGATGACAGTAAAGTAATGCCTACTCAAGAGAATGGTGGTGGTTGCCTAATTGCAACAGCTAC
>VMDM01000048.1 GCA_008080815.1 Candidatus Nitrosopumilus sp. | reverse complement strand
TCAGAAATACATCTTTCTGGGTAAAAGACAAATGCTTTACCTCTCTTCCAGCCTTCAACTGGTTTTACTCTAAGGACATCAGGACCTAAAGTTGTACAGATTTCTACACATAGTGCACATCCGATACATCTTTGTTCATCGATGTCTGGAAGTATTGCTATTGGCATTACAAGAATAACTTTCATTGGATGCTATTTAAACCATGATTGGTTTCCATAACCCTGTTATGAAAAATGATCGATGTCAGATTTTAAAAAAATTAAAAAACAAAAAGATAACGTGATTTACACGTTTATTTTCTCATTGCGTCGATTTGACCAGAGGTTACCCAGTCAAGTAATTCTGCAGAGGATGGATTTAGGTCTGCTTTCTGATTCATCAGATTGTTAACCCAGATCCAGTTAATTTGGTTAAGCAATACTTTGTTTGCTTCATCGCCAGCACGTGTTTTAGCGACGACAGCTTGGTCTTGTTGACTTAACCATTCTTGGAAGCTTCTTCCCATGAGGATCGATCCTTAGCTTACACTAATTAAAGCTTTTGTAGATTATTACAAATGAATAATGATCGCTCTTTGAAGTGAGAAGGTTTTAAGATAGACAGAAAATCAAGTTAATCTTGAACGTTAGAGTTTTGGGAGCTGCCAACGAGGTAGGCAGATCAGGATTTTTGGTTAATTGTAATGAAACAAACTTGTTACTTGATTATGGTGTATTATTTGGAAAAAGGGGTTCGCCTCCTCAATATCCATTACATGTCAAACCTAAAGATGTTGATGGAATCATCATTACACATGCACATTTGGACCATTCTGGAAATGTCCCATCATTATTTGTGAGTGGAAATACAGATGTTTATGCAACTCCTCCAACATTTGATCTTTCAAAATTACTAATTGAAGATATGCTAAAAATTGAAAAAAATTCTCACCCATTTGATCTTCCTGAAGTAAACAACATGATGAGAAATGCAAAAGAGATAGAATACAAACAAAAAATTTCAAAACCAAATGTTACTTTTGAACTAAGAGAGTCAGGTCATGTGATTGGTGGAAGTACAGTCTTGGTAGAATCTGAAAATAAACGACTCTTTTACACAGGAGATATCAAAACAAATGGCTCTAGAATGCTCAGAGAGATGGATCTGGATATTGGTGAAATTGACATGCTGATTACAGAGAGTACTTATGCACTAACTGAACAAAAACCAAGAAGAGAGTCAGAAGCAGAACTTGTTGAATTTGCAAATGAGGTAATGGATAGAAAAGGAGTATTATTCATTCCATCATTTTCAGTAGAACGTTCTCAAGAGATTGCATGTATTTTGAAAAATTCAAATTTCAAATATCCAATAATAATGGACGGAATGGCACTAAAAGTAAATGAGATAATGTTTCGTCATCCAAATTATTTGAGAGATCCTCAAGTTTTTGCAGATGCAATAAATTCAGCAAATGCAATTACAGAACATAATGATAGAAAGAGAATGTTAGAACACCCATGTGTTGTGATTTCACCTGCAGGAATGTTAGTTGGCGGAAATGCAGTATTTTATTTGCAACAATTATCATTTGATAGTAAAAATGGAATTGCTCTAGTATCATATCAAGGTGAAGGAACACCAGGAAAGAAACTGTTGGAGACAGGCAAAGTATCAACTAGAGGCAAAGATATGACTGTAAATGCAGAGGTAAAACAGTTTGAATTTTCAGGTCACGCAGATAGAAAGGAGTTATTTGAAATGATAAAAAAGATTCAAGGCAATCCAAAGGTGCTTACCGTTCACGGAGATTCCCAATCTTGTGATATTTTTGCACAAGAAATTCATGAAAAATTTGGATTGGAAGCTTTTGCACCAGCAGTCAATCAAGAAATAACTGTATGAAATGCAGAAAAATTTGATTGATGTTGATAGCAGTATTAACAGCGGTCAAGTATTTCTTTGGAAAAAATATGATGAGCTTTGGTATGGTATCAATGGACAAAATATCTTAAAGATTGACAAATTTGGTGAAATTAATTCAAAGATAAAAAATGACAATGATTTTTTAAGAAAAACAGACAATATAAAAAAAATTCTAGATTCAATTTCTAAAGACAAAACAATTAGGGAAGCAATCAAAAAATATCCAGGATTAAGAATTCTTCGTCAAGACCCATTTCAATGTATGATTTCATTTATTGTATCATCAAACTCTAATATCCAAAAAATAAAATTGAATTTAGAAAATATTTCTGAAAAATTTGGTGAAAAAACTTGTTTTGAGAAGAAAAATTTTCACTTATTTCCAAAACCAAAAAAACTTGCCAATGCAACAGTTAAAGAAATTAGAGAATGTGGTGTGGGATACAGAGCAGAATTTATCAAAGAATGTGCTCAAATGATAAATTCAAAAGAGATTGATTTTGATTCTTTGAGAAAAACATCATACGAACAAGCCAAAAATGAGATTATGAAAATTTCAGGAATCGGAAACAAAGTTGCTGATTGTATTTTGTTATTCTCACTTGAAAAACTTGAAGCATTTCCTTTGGATAGATGGATGATAAGAATTTTGGAGAAATACTATTCAAATGAATTCAAACTGGAAACAAAAACAATCACTGAAAAACAGTACCAAATTATTCATGAAAAAATTTTGAATCATTTTGGAGGATATGCTGGTTATGCGCAGCAGTTCCTATTCAAAATGGAAAGGGAAAACTATCAAAAAAGATGGCTGTAAACCCTTAAAATGGTAATTATTTGCTAGATTTTTGGGCCTATAGCTCAGCATGGATAGAGTGTTGGACTTCTAATCCAATGGTCAAGGGATCGAA
>VMDM01000008.1 GCA_008080815.1 Candidatus Nitrosopumilus sp. | reverse complement strand
TCTGCTCCTGCTTCTTGAACAATGATTGTACCCATCATCCATGGATGTACCATACAGAAGTATGGTTGTTCTCCTACAGTTGTTGGACTCCATTCAAATGAACCTCCAACCATTAGTAAGCTGGTATCAAACACGCCGTCTGGACCATCAGATGGTGTTCCAGATGTGAATGTGTGAGCTGCACTGTCAGTATTTGACATAATGACCTTACCACCAACATCTACTACTGCTTCTGAAGGAATGTAACATCCGTCAGCTGATTCTTCACAACCTGGTGCGCCAGAACCTGCTGCTGGTGAAATTGTTACTTCACTGTGATCTGCAAATGCTGCTGGAGCTGAAACCAGTCCAACTGCGAGTGCAAATATTACGAAGATAGAGCTTATTGCCAAAGTCTTCATACTTCGGATTATTAATTGGATAAATAAAAACCTCGCCCCAATAGTTAGGCTAGTTTTGTCTTTTAGATTGGTACAATTTTAGAATACCAAAAATTGGTAATCCAAAATACATTCCAATGTTTAGGATAATAATAGATAATCCGTACCCGATCATATCTTGTTCTGAGTTAATTTCAACATGATTCAGTAACGAAAGTGATGATAACATTGGAGTCAGAGTAATTTTTACAAATTCTTTAAAAATTGGCTGTTCTCTTTCTAAATCAGCAACACTTGGAGAAAATGAGTAATAGAATTGATTAAATGATGTCATAAATGAAACTCCTGACTTTGTTTGAAGAATTGTATTGTCCCTTAGTTCTCGTAGTTGCTGAACTTGTGGTGCAAATTCAGAACCAAATGTTGCAGTTGCAATTAAACACCCACCGCCTTCATCTGATTTTGTATCGTTACTAACTTCAGTTTCAATTGTTTGAGGTTGAGCTGATGCTTGACCTACTAAAATTGGAAATGAAACAGATTCTTTTGGAATGGGTGAGAATAAAATTCCTTCAATTGAAATATTCAAATTATAATTCCCATTTTCTGGAAAATCAACTTTTAATCCTCTAACTGAACCCTCAGAGGTATGAATTAGATTTGGAGTTTGAAAGATTGTTTCTCCATTTTCATTTGTAATTTGAATTTCATAATCAACATGAACTTGGATATCTTTTGTAAATGGGTTTAGAAAATCAATTTGTAGATTTGTTAACTCTCCTACTGAAATTTCATCATAATTCAATTTTACATCCAAAGTATTCTTCTCAGTTGGAAGAGTTTGAGTTTCTGCAAAAACTGGACTAATAATTAATGGAACCATTAAAAGCAAAAGTAAAACTTTCATACCCAATATCCTATTTTGACAAATAAAAGTTCTTCATAATTAACCTCATGTTCAAATTCTCACTGATCTTTAAATATGGAAAATTCCAATCTACCTTGTGAAAAATACTTTAATTTTTTCAGCAATGATTTTAGGATTAATCTCTATTACTATTTCATCTCAAGACGCATTTGGTCATGGATTAGGTGGAGACCAAGCTACACCAATTTCTTTTGGAGATATGGAAGTAACTGTTAGAACTGAATTAACCCCATCTGATTTGACAGTGGGCGAAGTTGACTCTGCCAACATGCAAATTCGTTTCTTTGATACTTTAACTGATAAGAATCTCGATAAGGTTACTTATAGAATTGAAGTATGGAACAGTGGTGAACTATTAGCTCGAAATCTCTATTATGATTTAGATGGAAGACTGGATATCAAAATTAAACCAAACGCATTATGTAACGAAGAGACTCTTGACAGATGCTCAAAGTATACTGGTTCTGAACATATCAGTGCTCCTGGAGCACTCTTTGTACAGGGAATTAGCTGTGATGATACCAACTTAGATATCTGTGCTCGTCCTGGAATCACTGGTCCAATCTTTACCAAAGGTGGACTATATGAAATTCGAGTAGATATTGAAGCTGCAACCAGCCCCAGAACTGTTCTAGCTGATCTCTTGTCATACAAAACATTTGTTAGTGTTGCACAAGAGCAAGACTTTTTCATTCCTGCTGCAAATGCTGCAGAAATTCCTGTTGTTGTCAAGACCTATTATGATCATGTAGATAATTTTGAATTTAATTCATCAGATAACTCAATCTCATTTGATATGCCATTTGATTGGAGTCCTGACTATGTGGATCTTGTACAAGTAGTTCATGAGGAAGTCAGAGTTCCAAAAAGCTTTGCCCCATACGCTGAAGGAAAACAGTTCAAGGGATATGTTAATGGTGTAGAAATTGATCAACGTGCATTACTTAATGACCCATATACTTATGATGATACCAACATTGTTCATTTCTTAATTACAAAAAATGATTTAATGAGAATTAATGAAAAATTAGGTTCATCAAACTATGACTTTGGAAAGATGGAACTCAAACTGGTTCCACAATCAGAAATCTCCAAGAGTTCTACTGAATTCTATTTAGTAGATATGCAAAACTTTGAAAAAGTTCCAACGAATGTCAATATCACCTGGGATGGAAAGTATGGTGCAGGAGACTTGGTTCCTTTTGAGATTGCATTCTTTGATGACAATCGTAATTTAATTAAAGATGTTAGATATGCAATTTCATTCATTGACGAGAATGATAATGTGCTAGAAAAATTATCTGGAAATGATTCATCTAATCCTGGTATCTTATCTACTGAAGGAATAGATTATCAAAAAATTAGAATTCCCTCTCAAGGTCAATTCCGAATTGATGTTCTAGTTTATGGAACTGGTCTTGATTACAATCCTACACATGCTGGAATTGGTTCCGGAATCATTGAAATTGGTGTAAGTAGTGCTAAAAATACACAAGTTCTTCCAACACCAAAAATTACTGAAGTAAAACCTTCAAGTGAGATTCCTGGATGGATTAAAAACAACGCAGGCTGGTGGGCTGATGG
>VMDM01000039.1 GCA_008080815.1 Candidatus Nitrosopumilus sp. | reverse complement strand
ACTGCCACTGATTTACATAATGATGTATTCACTCAAGGTTCAGGTCTAGTAAATACAAAATCATCTCTAGATTATCTTAATGGTAAAAATCAAGTCTTTATTGTCTATAATGATGATTCTTACAAAAATATTAGACAAACCCTTGAACCAATTGTTTCAAATTTCAATTCAACTGAAATTGGTTTTGAAAAATTCTCTTTTCCAGAAGAGTCCTACCCAATGACTAGCTGGTTTGCAGGTCAACTAAATCCTGGACAAACAGCAACCACATCATTTACCATCAAAAATCCAACATCAGAACCACTTGAGATAAAAATTAATTCAAAAAATATCTCACTTTTAGAGCACAAAAACTATGATGGAACCACCTCTCCACGACAAGCAGATACTGTAATGAATAAAACTGGAACCTTTGTGCCTGATTTTATCAAATTATCTGAATCAACTCAAAGTAAAAACATAAACAAGTATTTTCCAATAACCAAACCATTTCCAACAAACTCTACATTAATGGTTGTAAATGCACATTTTCCATTTGAACAATTTATGAATAAAACTGCAGACATTTATGCAGATGATATAAAAATTTCATCTTTGTATCTTTATGATTGGATTGATCAAAACAAAGATGATTCAATTTCTGCAGATGAATTATCTCTTGTAAATCGTGGTGGTTCTTGGGGAACTGTTCAAGAACTTAGGATATCAGAACCCAATGAAAAGTTTGATGGAACACCTGTTGCAGGAATTTATCCAGTACCAACACGTTATTCATTTTGGTTAGGAAATACAAATCTAAATTCTACATCAATGAATTATTCTCTCTCTACAAATTTCTATGAAGAAACTAGTTGGTCATTGTTGTGGCCTGACAAATCAAGCATTACTATTCCTGCAAATTCTGAAGATATAGTCTATGTCACAATTGTTTTGCCTGATGATATCAAAACCGGTGTCTATCAGGGATTTTTAAATTTCCAAAGTGATTCACATCAAGTCAATGCTCCAGTTTCATTTGTTGTAAAACAAACAATTGATGATGTTGATAGTGTAGTTTTACTTGCAGGTGAAAATAATTTTGATACACTTTATGGAAACGGATTCACTAAAGGTGCATTTGATATGACAAATAGATACATGGCAGGTGATTGGAGACAATTTTATTTTGATATCACTAATGATGATATCAATTCTGTATCTCTTGAACTTTCATGGGAAAGTGATGATACCAATCTAGGTGTATTTGTAATTGATCCTCTGGGAAAAATTGTTCAAACTAATGTTCCATCTGGAGTCTTTGGTCACTTTATGGGATGGCCATCACTTGACTGGCTTGGACCAACACCATTTTCACAAGGTGGAGGATTTTATCCAGTCAAAAACAAAGATGATACATCAACTGTATTGTTTGTTCCAATTAATCAAACTGGAACTTATTCTGTTTTGACTCACTCTACTCTATTTGGTGGCGAGGAACCAACCGAATCAATTTCACTTGCAGCAAAATTCTCAAACATTGTGATCAATCCTACTTTTCCAAAATCACCAGAATCTGAAATTCCTCCCACTGATGAAAAAACAAATGATTCTGAATTAATCTCAAATACTCCAACTCAAAGCGATCAAAAAATCTCAGAACAAAAAACCATTAAACAAACTGAAAATGAAGATGATTTCACATTCTATACTGGAATTTTCTTAGGCATTGGCATAGGTGTGGCAATTGGGGCACCCTCGATCTATTTTGCAACTAGAAAATCTTCCTGATTTTTAAACAAGGTTTATAAGCAATTTGGCGAGTACGTCAGCTTGGGAATGTCGGAAGTAGAGAAAAAATCTGCTGGCTTATCCAGAAGAGACTTTTTGAAATTGATTGGTGCGGCAGGAACAGGTCTTGCATTTGCACCATTTGTTCCATTTGGTAATTTCATGCCAAACCCAAACGCTGCTTCCTTGGAAAAAGTACCTGTAATTTTACCTGATGGCTCTCAAGCCAATGTGAATACTTATGAAATTAACCACGCTGAAGTAATTACATATCCAGCAACTGGTGATGCAGCTTTAGATGCTGAAGCCTTTAGAAAGTGGCAATTCATCAGATTACCTGAAGAACTAGGCGGAAATAAAAAAGATGTCTCTGCTTTTCGTGCATATAGTATGATTTGTCTTCACTTGTGGTGTTTATGGAAATACTGGCCTGATGATGGCAGAAAGAGAGGCGAATGTCCTTGTCATGGTAGTATGTATGATCCAGTTACAGGAACTGCATTTGTAGGTCCTGCATCAGTACAGGCAGCACCTTCTAACACTTTACCAAAATTAAATTTGGAGATAGATTCAGCAGGATTTGTGTTTATCTTACCACCAAACTTTAATGCAAATGATAATGGAGTAATAGGATATGGCCGTTTCCCTCACTAACGAAAAAGGACGCAATGGCGTCGTTGAATTTCTTTATTGGTTATGGGATGGCGTAGATAGAACTATCTTTACTGCAATCAAATTCTCATTCCCTGCAAGATTTGTTAGTCCATTTGGTTTCTTGGGAATGCTCACATTCATTGTCTTTATCATCTTGGGAATTTCTGGTGCGTTACTGATGTTTTACTATCAGCCGATTTTAGATAGGGCGTGGGATAGTGTTCAGTTCATTAACGATGAAGTTCCATTTGGATTCCACATTAGAAATATTCACTATCATGGCTCAAACGCAATGGTATTACTTGCAGTTCTTCACATGTACTATCAGTACTTTAGTGGAAGATACAAAATTAGAAATGAAGTTCTATGGATGACTGGTGTCATTTTAGGTGTAGTTACAATCTTAGAAGCATTTACTGGATATGATGTTATTTTCTCTGAAAGAGCAGAACTTGCAATTAGTATTGCAGCGTCGTTAACTA
>VMDM01000021.1 GCA_008080815.1 Candidatus Nitrosopumilus sp. | reverse complement strand
ATACCAATTATCCACAATATTCGTCAATTTATCAGGCTGTAGGATTAGATGAACCAGAATCAGAAATAGTGATGGAAAAAGTATTTGGAGAATGTGGAACAGGAACTGAACTAATTGATGGAAAATGTACAATTGTTAAATCAGAAAAGAAAGGTGGAGGGTGTTTAATTGCAACAGCTACTTATGGAAGTGAAATGGCATCTCAAGTTCAACAATTAAGAGAAATTCGTGATGGAAAACTACTCAACACTCAGTCAGGACAACAATTTATGAATTCATTTAATGATTTCTATTATTCATTTTCACCATACATTGCAGATTATGAAAGAGAAAATCCTATTTTCAAAGAAATAATCAAGTTAGGAATTACTCCAATGATATCCACATTGTCTTTAATGAATTTAGCAGATTCAGAAAGTGAAGTTTTAGGAATTGGAATTACAGTTTTAATCTTGAATGGATTAATTTATTTTGGAACACCAATTGGAGCAATATTTGTTATTAGAAAAATAAGGTAAGTTTTAATCATAATAACTACATTTTACATTTATGGGAAAGTTAAGTAGAAACTTGAGAATTTGTGGAGATTGTGGAATTGCCTATACATCAGTTAGTTTTACTAGGTATATTGATCAATGTCCAATTTGTCAATCAAGAAGATATGAATCTGTTCCAATCAGAACTCCTGAAGACTAAATTCTAATTAGATTTTTTAGTAGTGTGTTTGAAATTATTTTATTGTCAGAAGATCCTGAAATTGAAAAAATTAAACAAAGAATGTTAGAGGAAATGTTAAAACAACAAAATGAGCCTAAAATCCCACCTGGAATTATTGATCTAAATCAATCAAATTTTGATTCGATTGTCTCTGCAGAAAATCCAACATTGGTAGATTTTTGGGCAGAGTGGTGTGGTCCATGTAAAATGATGCATCCAGTGTTTGAAAGTCTCTCAAAGAAATATCCAAAAATAAAATTTGCCAGAGTAAATGTAGATAATAATCAGAATATTGCAATGAGGTTTGGTGTTCAGTCAATTCCAACATTTATCATGTTCAAATCTGGAAAAATTTTAGATAAAATGCTTGGTGCAGTTGGTGCACCAGGGATCAATATGATTTGCCAAAAATATTCAAACTGATTTCAAAAAATTCTAGTAACCATAAGCAGGTTCTTTTTTTCTTTGAATTTCAACAATCTCATTAAAGACTTCTAATTCTTCAGATGATAATTTATGCATAAAATTTTTTAGAATTTGTTTTGCTTCATGTGATGGAGGAAATGTGTAGAAAACCTCTTCCTCAAAAATTTGTCTTCCAATGGTAATATCTTGAACCGAACATGCAACTTCATCACCCATTTTAGCTGAATCTACTGTCTTTCTATCATGTTGAAGTTGATGAATATATCCAACTTTTCTTCCCGAAGTATTCATGAAAGGAATTTTATGTTTGAGTTTGCCAACATCAACCCGTATGCCAAATACAGCAGGATCATTATTTCGAAATACCATTCCTTTTAGAAAAGTAAATTTTGAAATTGGTGTAAGTTCAGAAAAAATTGCATCCTCTGAATGAGCAGTGTCTTCTTCTACCCATAAATTGTAATTGTCAATTAAACTGTAAATTACTTGATCTTCAAAAAGTCTGATATGACTTAATTCAGATTCCTCTTTTGCATCAGGCAAAATTTTGACATTAAATGCCAAAACTACGCCTAGATGTCTATCTTTTTCTTTAATTGCTTTGGCCTCAATTATATCTCTACGATTAACAGGTCCAATGTCGGCTTTAGCAACAGGTACCTGGGAACGTTTTAGCATTTCAGCTATTGCTTCAAGGGAACCAATCGTATCACATTTTAGAATCACACCATTTGTTTCAGTATCTACAAAAACAGATTTCATTTCAGATTCAATTAATTTTTTGAATTTATCAATTTCATCAGAATTTGTAGCAACATACAATGTACTTCCAGGTAAAACACCTTCCAGTTCAGGAGATGCAATTTTAAGACCAGCTGCAGCAACAACTTCGTTAGTTGGTTTGAATTTATCTCTAGGATCTCGCATTTCATCTAGGGCTTTTGGTAATAGAAGTGCTTTAGGTTTCGTGACGATGACACCATCACGTTTTGCAACAACAATGCTATCATCTTTCTTTATTTTCCCATCAATCAAAATTATATTCGCTGTCTGTCCTAATCCAATCTCTTCTTTAACTTCTAAAACAATTCCTCTAGGTTCTTTTTCCTCTTGATCCAATCTTTTTTGTAAATATTGTTGAGTCAATCCAACTAAAACACTTAGTAATTCAGGAATTCCAACTCCAGAACGTGCAGATATAGGTACGATTGCAACCTCTGACTTGAAATCTTTAACTCGATAAAATGCTTCAGATTGATAACCTAAAATCGATAAGGTTCCAACTACATCGTAAATTTTTTGATCCAGATCAGTTTGAATAGACGCATCCTGAGTTTTAATCACCTGAGAGATAAATTGTGAATCTGATTTTCTCCAACCAGAAATTTGATCAACCTTGTTCAATGCTACTACAAAAGGAACTTTTCTGTTTTGTAAAATCTTTAAACTTTCATTTGTTTGTGGTTGAAATCCTCTATTGACATCGACAACAAGTATTGCAATATCAGCTGCTGAACCTCCTCTTGATCTTAAATTGGTAAAAACTTCGTGTCCAGGTGTATCAATTACTAGAATTCCTGGAATTTTATTTTCAGATTTTTCTAATTTTGCATATAATGGACCACAGGTTTCCTTTATTGTTTCAGTAGGAAGGAAACTGGCTCCTATGTGTTGAGTAATTCCACCTGCTTCTCTACCTTGAACTCCAGTTCCACGAATTCTATCTAAAAGAGAAGTTTTTCCAGAGTCTACGTGACCAAGAACTGCCACTATGGGCTGACGAATTTGCAAA
>VMDM01000007.1 GCA_008080815.1 Candidatus Nitrosopumilus sp. | reverse complement strand
TTGCATGGGTTTCATTTGGATTCGTTAGTCCAGACACTTACATGATTCCTCAAGTTACTTCAGTTGAAGAACCAGTTGAAGATTTGACTCCAGCCGGTCCAATATTTGCTATTTCAATTTTAGAAGGTTCATCTGTTCAAGGTGCTCCTGATTATGATCCAGATGTTGCAATAGTTCCACAAGGACATGTTGTGGAATGGACAAATAATGATACAGTGGCACATACTGTTACTAGCTCTGCAGACTTTGGTGAAACATTTGATTCTAGTTTAATGGATGCAGGTGCAACATTTACTGTTGATACAAACGATTTAGAACCCGGTGAATATGAATATCTCTGCATTGTTCATCCTTGGATGATAGCAACTCTAATTGTTGAAGCTCCAAAACCACCAACTATTGTTACAATTCCAAATGGTGCAGGTGTTCCAGCAGATGATCAAATCTATTACGATCCTGAAGTATTGACTGTTGAAGTTGGTACTACTGTTGAATGGGATAACATTGATACTACATTCCACTCAGTTACCGCCGGTACTCCTCCAGCAGATATGACTGGTGTATTTGATTCAGAGATGATGGGTGCAGGTGATAAATTTGAATATACATTTTCAGAGGCAGGAACCTTTGATTACTTTTGTATCTTCCACCCATGGATGGTTGGAACAGTAAACGTAGAATAGATTTGCAGAAATTAACACTGCCTGAAAAATTCAAACAAATTCTATCAGAGCATGCAATTAATCAAAACCCAAATGAATCATGTGCAATTTTGTACGGGAAAGATGAAATTGTAAGTGATATTTTTTTGGCAAAAAATATTGATGATTCACCAGTAAATTTCACAATCTCAAATGAGGAACTAATTCAAGCGTATTCCATTGCAGAAGAAAAAAAACTAGATGTAATTGGAATATTTCATTCTCACCCACAATCCAAAGCATATCCCTCAAACACTGACAAAAAATTCATGGAATCAAATCCTGTAATTTGGGTGATTTACTCAGGAATTGATCAAAATTTCCGTGCCTTTTATTTGGATTCAGAAATCATCGAAATTCCAATCGATTTTAACTGAACATTTTAAAATCAATACTTGATTAATTATCTTGATGACCAAAGTCAATGATGAAGATATGGAGCGAGTCAAATTATTACAACTAGTATCTAGTTCAAAAGATGAATTCAAGAAATTATCATTAGAGCAATTAAAACGATTACAAGAACTAGTTGAGAAAAAGGATTATAGTCATGATAAAAAAGCCCATAAATCCAAAGTCAAACTATTGGGAAAAATCAATGTACGAATTTATGAAATAACTGAAGGAAAAAGCATCTGGGGCTGAAAGTACAAATAATATCAAAAACCCAAAAAACTGTTGAGTGAAAATCACCTAATTCAAGAATCTAGTCCTTATCTATTACAACATGCTCACAATCCTGTTGATTGGTTTGCATGGAATGAAGAAGCACTCAAAAAAGCAAGAGATGAAAACAAACCCATCTTTCTAAGTATTGGATATAGCTCTTGTCACTGGTGTCATGTAATGGCTCATGAGTCATTTGAAAATAATGATGTTGCAGAAATTATGAATGAAAATTTTGTAAATATCAAAGTAGACCGTGAAGAGCGTCCAGACATTGATGACATTTATCAAAAAGTATGTCAAATGGCAACAGGTCAGGGCGGTTGGCCACTAAGTATTTTTTTGACTCCAGATCAAAAGCCATTTTACGTTGGAACTTATTTTCCAGTTCTTGATTCTTATGGACGTCCTGGCTTTGGTAGTATTTGCAGACAACTCTCTCAAGCTTGGAGGGAAAAACCAAATGATGTAAAAAAATCTGCAGAGAAATTTCTAGACGCACTAAACAAAACTGAAAATGTCACACTTGCATCAAAGATTGATAGAATCACACTAGATGAAGCCGCAATGAATTTGTTTCAATTAGGTGATTCAACTTATGGTGGTTTTGGTTCTGCACCAAAATTTCCAAATGCTGCAAATGTTTCATTTCTATTTAGATATGCAAAGATGACTGGTCACTCTAAATTCCTGGAATTTGGATTAAAGACACTCAAAAAGATGGCAAATGGTGGAATCTTTGATCAAATTGGTGGTGGATTTCACCGATATTCCACTGATGCACGATGGTTGGTACCTCATTTTGAAAAAATGCTTTATGATAATGCCTTGATTCCAGTAAATTATGCAGAGGCATACCAAATCACCAAAGAACCGTTTTATCTTGAGGTGTTGCAAAAAACTTTGGATTTTGTTTTACGTGAAATGACCTCACCTGAAGGTGGATTCTATTCTGCTTATGATGCAGATTCTGAAGGTGAAGAAGGAAAATTCTATGTCTGGAAGAAAAGCGAAATTAAAGAAATTCTTGGCAATGATGCAGACATCTTTTGTCTATTTTATGATGTAACTGATGGTGGTAATTGGGAGGGAAATAATATCTTGTGTAACAATCTCAATATCACAACTGTCGCATTTAATTTTGGAACTACTGAAGACAAAGTAAAAGAGATTCTTACAAACTCTGCAAAAAAATTACTTGAAGTTAGATCTAAAAGAGTAGCACCTGGACTAGATGATAAAGTTCTAGTTTCTTGGAACTCGTTAATGATTACTGCATTTGCTAAAGGGTATAGGGTAACTGGTGATAAGAGATACCTTGATGCTGCAAAACAATGCATTTCATTTATTGAAAAAAATCTTCTAAATGATGCAAAATTACTTCGAACATACAAAAACAATGTAGCAAAGATTGATGGATATTTGGAAGATTATGCATACTTTACAAATGCATTACTAGATGTTTTTGAAATTTCTCCAGATTCTCATTATCTTGAACTATCTCTGAAACTAGGTTCTCATTTGATTGAACACTTTTGGGATTCACAACACAATAGCTTTTTCATGACCTCTGACACACATGAACAATTAATCATTCGACCAAAAAGTAACTATGACTTGTCAATGCCTTCTGGAAATTCAGTTGCATCTTTTGTTATGTTGCGTTTGTATCATCTCTCCCAGGAACAAAAATTTCTAGATATCACAACAAAAATTATCGAGTCACAGGCACAAATGGCTGCTGAGAATCCATTTGGATTTGGATTTTTACTAAATACAATCAGCATGTATTATGAAAAACCAACAGAAATCACCATAATCAATACTGAAAATTCTCAAATCTGTAACTCTGTTTTGAACTCTTATCTTCCAAATTCAATTATTGTTACAGTTGCTACACCTGAACAACTTGAATCACTAAAGAAATTTCCATTCTTTGAAGGGAAATCATTTGAGGAAAAAACAAGTGCATTTGTTTGCAAAAATTTTACTTGCTCACTACCTTTACACACAATTGATGAAATAAATTCAGCACTCTAGATCTTTTTTAAATCAACATCAATGATATTTCCTACTTGAGGTCTGCCCATTCTTTCATACTTTGTTTTAGGCATAGC
>VMDM01000027.1 GCA_008080815.1 Candidatus Nitrosopumilus sp. | reverse complement strand
CAAGAGGCGGAGGAGGTTTTGGAAGAAGAGATGCAAGAGATGACAGAGGAAGAGGCGGCGGAGGAAGAAGAAGATATGACCGACGAGAGGGTAATCGCAATAGTTATGGCGGAAGAAGTAGATGGTAATAAGAAAAGTTAAAGACATTGAAACTGTTTTAGGAATTAGGGTATAGAATGCACAAAGGATTCATTTTGTTAAATTGTGATCTTGGAGCAGAAGAATACATTGTTGATGAATTATCAAAGACAAAAAATATCACTCATGCATACCTTACATTTGGTGCATATGATGTCATTGGACAGATTGAAGCAGACAATCAAGAAGAGTTTGAAAAAACAATAGCCATAATTAGAAAATTATCCAGAGTCGTTAGCACAATGACATTAAATGTTATAGAGTAAATTTTCAGGTGTTTCACTAAATGGGAAGCCTTCCTTTGTCTTCAGAAAAAGTTGCAGAACTTGAAGATGCATGTGGGAAATTACTTGAATATGAAGAAATTAGATTTGTTGGAGTAATCAATCATCTTGGAAATATGATTGCAGGAGGATTCAAAAAAGGAATCGAACCATTGCTAAATCAACAAAATATCAAGATGGTCTTTATGCAGATGAATTTGGATTTCAACATGAGACAAGAGTACAATGAAATTCTTGGCGATATCGATTACATTACATCTAGAAGAAAAAAACAACTTATCATCAATGTCCCATTGGGGGAAAATTTTGTCTTGATTACTGCAGAACCACAAGCAGATGATAAAAAAATTATCAAAATGGCAGAAAACTTGTTTGATGAAATTAAAATATCAAATATTTGATTCTAGCCATAAAAAGATATTATATGAGACACTATGAGCATTTGTTAAAATGCAGAAAATTGATTATGAGGCTCCAGTTTGGGTGTTAAATTACAATAATCCACAACCACTTTTAGATCATGCAATACACATGCTTGAAAGGCACGGTGTAAAGCGTGAAGATATGGAAATTACCGAAACCCCAAATGCAAAAGTTGGTGCAATTGTAGTTGAAATTTGGCCTTATGAGTTAGTTGTAGGAAGGGTAAGATCTACAAGAAATCAGTCATTTATCAGTGGAACAGAGTTTACTATTGAGCTTAAACTAGACGAAAACGGAAACTATGTAGATTATCTTTGAAGAAAAAGAAAATTCAAAATATCATTATTGGAATTGTTGCAATCAGTATTGTTGGAGGTATAATTGCATACAACTATTCAGCTGACCAAACAAAACAAAAAGGATTTCAATTTGGAGTCGAATTGGAGCAGATTCAACAAAAAGTCAAAGATCTACAGTCAAATTTTTACTCTGAAAAAACAAGTTGGGAAGAAGGAGATATTTCTAAAGAAGAGTTATTCAGATTTTATGATTCTCATATTTCAAAATTTGAGAATGTGATTTCTAGCTATGACTCATTAGAACCACCAAATATTTTTGAGAGTTCAGTAAAGTTACTCAAAATGTCATCAGAGACTCAACTACTTAGTGATTCTGAGTTTATTCAATGGATAAAGACGGGAGACGAATCAGCAAAAATTAGATCAGATACATACTTTCAAGAATCAGTAGAATACGAACTCCAAGGATTAGTGGAATTTTATTCTGCAAAGACGGGTGTGAAAAAATATGATGATGAGGGAGAATTTCAAGCCCCACAAAATAGTATTAAACAAAAAGTAATTCAAGTTGCACAAAATATGGCGCAGATGTGCGATTCTAAATTCAAAAATGACATAGGTGAATTTGATTCAGATGAGATTGAAGTAGAGTGGTTCAATTGCATTAATGATGCAAAAAAATGGAAAGATGAACATCTCGAGTAAAGATTAGATATTGACGACAGTTAAATAAACACAGAAGAATTAACAGACATGGCAATTTCTAAAGAGAATCAGGATTTCATTAATAGCTTAATTGATTACTATGTTTCTGAATCAGAATCATACAAACAGATTTCAGAGAATTTTACACCGGAGATAGAGTCAATTACGGATACAACTTTTGGAATAATTACAGGTTGTATCTACTCAGGATTTTTACAAGCATATCAAAATCAACAAGAAACACCTAGTGCAGAAGATATTAACCAATTTCAAGAGATAATCAAAGTAAGAGCGGCTGAAATTAAAAAAGCGATTTTAGAGCCAATCAGTTCACCTTCTAATGAGGATTAAAATGGGATTATTTAGTAAAAAGTCAGAGCCACTAAAAGAGGAAAATGATGATACAGATCAGAAGGCGGAAGAACTCTTTAAACTAAATGCAGAATTCAGAAATAAAGAAATCGAATTAAAAGAAATTAATGAGAAAATAAAAAATGTAAAAACCGAATACGATTTAATTGTGAATAATTTAATGTCGGTAAAAAAAGAACATATTCAGAAAAAAACCGAGTTAGCAGTATCAGTAAAGGAATTAAATGAGATTAATGAGAAAATAAAATCATCCCAATCAATTAAAAAATCTCTAGAATCAACAGAATTAAAAAACGCTCAGGATAAATTAAAAAAAGCAAATGAAGATTTTGAAAAAGCATCATCAGAATTATCAAAGATTAATGAGGATTTACAAAGTGAACAATCAAGTTTAGTTGAAATAAGAAGGCAACAAGTTGAAGTTCAAAAGGAATTAGAATCAGCAAATGCACAGCTTTATGACGCAAAACAGCAACTGTCAAAAAATCAAACATCAGATAAAAAAGAAGTGCTTTCTCCTGAAGAAAAACAAATTATGAATATATCTGGAAAGGACAAATCAGGAGTAATCGAGGCTGCAAGTATTGTAGTAGGTTCACTCAAATCAAAATTAACCAAGACACAAAAGGAAATGGAATCATTACAGGACATGTTGGAAAAAGAAAGAGCAGAGCATGAAAAAACTAAATTGGAATTAAAAAAACTCGTAGAGAAATTAAGATAAATACATAGAACCTTTTTCAAGTTTTTTTATTTTCTTCATTATATCCAAGATCATATAATGTCTAGTCACCCCTGAACCAGTAAAGTTTCTCTAAAAAAATAGAGGTTGAGAGTACTTTTCATCTAATTTTTAATAAGTAATTTCATAATTTGATCAAATTTTACTAGTTAAAACTTGGGCAACCAATACAATTTAATTTAATTTCATTTTTGTGAAAATATCATGAAAATTACTGGAGGAAATTTAATAATGTGGCTTGGAACCGGTTCGGCAGTTCTTACTGCAGTAATGGTAATATTTTTCTCAGTAAGTTAAAGATAAATCCCATCTATTCAAATTAGTTACATGTCAGATAATGAATTTCGAGTGACACAAATTATTGACAACGGTCAAGTAGTTCAACTATCTCTAGTTGAGAATGTTTCTACAGAACCAATTTCTCAAAAACAAATGATAATTGAAAATGTATCAAAGAGACTAGATGCAGAAACTAAAGAGCAAGTAATGCCATTACTGGAAGCAATTTTACAGGCACAGCCAACTGTAAACATAAAGTCATATCAACAGACACAAATTACAATTGCTATGCCTAAAACAAAGTATGAAAGAATGGGCAGACCTCAAGTAGGAAATATCA
>VMDM01000019.1 GCA_008080815.1 Candidatus Nitrosopumilus sp. | reverse complement strand
GCAAAGAAAGAAGACAAGAAAGCAGCAAAGAAAGAAGACAAGAAAGCAGCAAAGAAAGAAGACAAGAAAGCAGCAAAGAAAGAAGAAGATGACAAGGCATCAGAGAAAACTCTTGAAGAAGAACTAGAAGAAACATTATCCCCTGAAGAGATTGAAAATTTCCAAATTGAAAAAGTAGACATGGAGAGATTGACTAACAAAGTATGTGAGATACTAGCTGAAAAAGAATCTGAAGGAATGTTCCAAAATGAATTGTGGAAGAAACTCAAACTTACAATTAGAGATGGTTCAAGATTAGCACTAAGACTAGAAAGAACCGGTTTTATTTACAGAGAAAAAATTCTTGAAAATAATAGATGGACCTACAAACTGATTCTCAAAAAAACACCAATCAGTACTCTATCCATTGAAAATGCACCATGCTTGGTTTGTCCAGTTGAACAGAAATGTTCACTAGATGGAGAAATTAGTCCTCGCAGTTGTGAATTCATTGAAAACTGGGTACTTGCAGATATGAAAACCACGAAGTCTAAATGAAACTAATTGATGCACGCAAAGACCAATATCGAAGACTTGCTCATGAACAGGGTTTTCGAAGCAGAGCTGCCTACAAACTCAAAGAATTAAACCAATCTTACAGACTAATTGGTCCTGGATTTTACGTACTTGATTTGGGTTGCGCACCTGGAGGTTGGAGCCAGATGGCAGCAAAATTGACTGGAAATCAGGGTAAAGTCATGGGAATTGATTTGTCTTATGTTGAAGAGATTCCAAATGTTCATCTTTTACAAGCAGACATTGAAGATGAATTTGTAATTGAAGAGATTATGGAATATTTTGGTCGCAAAGTCAATGCTGTAATTTGTGACCTTTCCCCCAAAGTTTCTGGAAATTGGTCAGTAGATCATGCAAAACAAATCTCTCTAAATTATGATTGCACAAAAATCATGGACCAAGTTTTAGCAAACAAGGGAAATGCTGTTTTCAAAGTCTTTGATGGAGAATACTCTATGGAGTTTAGAGATTATATCAAAAAGAAATTTGCAAGAATCAATCTGACCAAACCTAAAGCCAGTAGAAAGCAAAGCAGTGAATTATACCTAGTATGTATGGGATTTACCGGATAGATTCCATTACCGTGATTATCTGCTTTATGTTTGCATTTGTTCGAAATCCTGTTGGGGCAAATGATGTAACTGTTGCTTGAAAATCATTTTGCTTTAATGATTCTATTAATTTTTCAAGTTTTGGAGGTGATACCTTCATTCTCTTTGCAATCTCATCAACTGTAAAATAGTATGGTGGCATTTGAGATTCAGTTGCACATTTTTGCAATGTCTTTTGGCAACTTGTCTCCACTGTAAGATTCTCAGAATTTTTTATCATCTTTTCAACAAATGATTTTTCAAAAATTTCTCCAATCCATAATGGTCCTGCAGCACTAAATTTTTGACCACACAAGTCACATTGTGTTTCTTTTTCAAGTGAGGATTTTCTATGTCCGCAACTTTTACAATGCAAAATGTATCCCAAGTTTTCTTCCTGGTCTGTTTTGATTAGTACTCTGACAAATGTTCGATAGTAATGCATATCACTTTCAGCAAAGATTGGAACAATCTGTACTCCCAGTCTTGCTGAAACTGCTCGAAGACAACCAAGAATCAGTCTGATTGCAATCTCGTTTCCATATTCACATCTGACTGGAACTCCGCCATACTTTCTCTTGCATGCATCATCATAGATTCCATTTAGTACCTGCAGGTCAGTTGCAGCAGAAGATAGTATTCCGCCGTGCATTGTAGCTCTAATTCCACAATCAAAAAATGCTGCAGGCGAGCCAAATGGGTCAATATCGACAATAGAGCCACGCATGTCACGCTTTGAATAGTGACTGAGAAATCTGCATACTTCTTTTTCTGAAAATTCTACATTGGTAATTTCATTGAGTTTGGCACAGTATCTTGCAATATCTAATGCTGTTGGATTTAGATCATTAATCACAAGATTATCAATTGACAACTCGTTTGCAACACGCAATCCTCTTGCACCAATTCCTGACAATCCTTCAAGAAAAATTTTGGGTCCAGGAAATTCTTGCAAAAATACTGAATAAACAATTAGTGAAAAGTCTCTAGTTATCTTTGCTCTTGGATTAAAAAATGCCGGCTCCATTGGTGGAACTTTGTCTGTAAGTGAATTTTTTGGAACAAGTAATTTTGTTTTTCCTTCAACAATTTCTTGCAGTTGTTCGTTGGGAATATCCAAGATGTATTTTGTATATTCACTATTAGTTTAATACTTGCGCATAGGCAATCCCATCATGAAAATTTGTGGCGTTGATGATGCAGGACGCGGTTCTATGTTGGGTCCACTAGTTATTTCAGGTATTTCAATTGAAAAGAAAAATATTCGCAAGCTGACAAAGCTTGGAGTCAAAGATTCAAAGAAACTAACTGCAAAAAAACGCCAGGAGTTATTCAAGGAAATTATCAAAATTGTTGATGATTACTATATTGCAAAGATTACCCCAAAGAGCATTGATTCTAGTGTGAAAAAGCATGCACTAAATGAACTTGAAGCAAAGTACATGGCAAAAGTTGTATCAAAATTAAATCCTGATACATCATACGTTGATTCTTGTGATGTAAATCCAAAAAGATTCGGAGAAGAAATTTCAAAAATGTCTGGTAATCACAAAATAAAATCATACCATCATGCAGACAGCAAATATGTCGTAGTGTCTGCTGCCTCAATTTTATCAAAAGTTACTCGAGATAAAGCAATAGAGAAATTGCAAAAAGATTATCCTGTTGGAAGTGGGTATCCGTCTGATTCAAAAACTGTCTCATTTGTGAGTGATTTTTACAAAAAGAATGGTAAAATGCCTACTTTTGTGCGTAAAAGTTGGAAGCCTGTACAAGAGATGATGGGCGTCTAGTTTTTTGTAGTTGCAATAACTAGGGCATGGTCTTTGTCATATGGGTGCAAATCAATTGTCTGCAAGATGTTAAATTTTGCTCGCAGTTTTTCTGTCTCTTCTTCAACAATTCTTTTTGGTGATTTTGTAACATCAATACTTCGTGTTTTAATTACAAGGAAAAAGAATCCACCTTTTTTTAGATACATTTGACAATTCTCTATTGCAATCTGTGTTTGGTCTGGTTGTGCAATGTCTACATAGACGACATCTACTTTTCCAAAGACTGAAAAATAATCACCAGGTTTTCTTGCATCTTGCAAAATTGGTATTACATTTTTTCTATATGCTGCAACACGGTCAAGAAAGTCTCTTGCAACTCTACTTGCATGCTCTACTGCAAAAATTATTCCATTTGGTCCAACAATGTCTGAGAGGTGACTCACTGTGGTTCCAGTTGATGCGCCAAGATACAATACTGTGGTTTTGTTTTCAAATGGAAAGTCATCAAGATCATTCATGATTGCAGCAGCTAGTTTGCTTCTAAATGGATCCCAGAGTCTGTACTCGATACCTTTTTTCTGAATGAGTTTTTCTTTGTATACTTGATTTCCAGGAACTAGATTCTCTGTTGCAAGTTTTTGTTGTCCCTCTGACTTGATCCAAAAAAATGATTGATTATCTTTCAAAATTATTTCTCTTTTTATTTGAATTTGGCTTGTCGAACCTTCTTCCACCACGGTCATCTCTTCTTCCACCACGGTCATCTCTTCTTCCACCAC
>VMDM01000013.1 GCA_008080815.1 Candidatus Nitrosopumilus sp. | reverse complement strand
GGTGAACCATGCAAAAGTAATCAAAAGTTCCTGCTTCATCAAATGTGTGTTCAAACAATTCTCCTGGCATAAACAAACTTGAATCAAAGACTCCAGTTACACCAGCACTCATACTTCCACTAGTTACTGTGTGTGATGCAGAATCTTGATTGTCCCATTGGATTGTGTCTCCAACATGGATTTCTAATTCATATGGAATGTAACATTCGTTTGTCTCTTCACAACCTGGAAATCCAGTACCTTCTGGAATTTCAACTAGATGTGTTTGTGGAGCAACTCTCATTGAAACAGTTTCAATTATTTCCTCTACTTGTTCAACAATTTCTTCAACTACTTGTGGTTCTTCAACAATTGTTTCTTCAGCAATTTCAACAACTGGTTCTTCAATTACTTCTTCAACAACTACAGGAGTTGATTCAACTCTTGGTTTGACTAGAGGATTATCAGCACTACATTGACCCATGTGAACCATCTTTACATTTGCATCTTCTAGTGCACATTCATTAGCATAAGTCTGTCCATCAATTCCACAGACAGGAGACATTCCGTTATCACATTTTGGTAATTGTTCTTGAACAGCTCTTGGTTGAATTACATCATCAGGAGACATTACAATGAATCCGATTGATACTGCTACCAAAACTCCAACTACTGCTATAACTCCTGCTGCGAAATTCATTCTTATCCACCTGTTAATTTTGCAAACTTTTCATTCTTACTTAACTTTTCCATAAATTCAATATTAGATAGTGCAACGATTGCAGATTCCACTACCGGTTTATCAGGATCGTCTAGTGCCTTTTGTAGAGTCTCTTTTGCCTCCTTGTTTCCAACTACACCCAAAGCAATTGCAGCCTCATGTCTGACAAACATACTAGGATCATTCAAAGTGGCATCAATTAATGGGGCAACTGAACTAGAGTAGCACATCTGACCAAGTGAAAATGCTGCCTCATGTCTGACAAGTTCATTTACATCATGTTTGAGAACTTTGGCTACATGTTGAACTTTATCCTCTCCGCCAAAATCAACTAGAATACAGGTGGCTCTAGTTCTTACAACATAATCTGGGTGATCTAATAATTTAACAAAGTAATCAGTATCTTCTTGTTCGTATTTTTTTTCCATCTCAGCAAAAAGGCTAAGACGATCTTCAGTTACTGCTTGCAATTTATCTTAAAACTCGTTCAGTTCTATATTTAGTTACTCTAGTGGAATGAGAGATTTTTCATAGTTATCTATTTAATGGAAAAATAATCAGTCCGTCTATGAGCGCTGTTATTGGTCAAAAAGCTCCAAACTTTGGTGTATCAGAATGGGTACAAGGGGCACCAACAAACTTTGATCAAGAAAAGGATCACATTGTTTTAGTCGAGGTATTTCAAGTAAATTGTCCTGGTTGTTTTATGCATGCACTTCCAGAAGCAATTGAAATTTACAACAAATACAAAGATGACGGAGTGAGAGTTTTAGGAATTGCAACAGCATTTGAGGATTTTGATAAAAATACTCTAGATAATCTCAAAATGTTTGCAGAGACAGGAGAGGTGATTGGAGAAACAAAGAATGCTCTTCAGATGACAGGACAATTACAACCTGGAAACAAAGCACCATACAAGATTCCATTTCCACTTGCAATGGATAATTTAGTTAAATCAAGTGGTGAAATCAGCCAAGAAAAAATTATGGAATTTATCTATCCTCAGATTCCAGACTTTGATTCACAGCCTCAAGAGTACAAAGAACAAATCATTCAGAGAGTCAAAGATTACATGAAATCAAAGGAATACTCTGCAGAGACATTTGAAAAATTTGCACTACGTGGAACACCATCAACCATTATTGTTGATAGAAAAGGAGTTCTCAGAGATGTCTCTTTTGGTTCAGTTGGAATGGTAGAGCAAATCATTCAAAAATTGCTCAAAGAAGATTAGAAAAACAAAACCAATACTGACAAAATTACAACCATACCGAATCCACCAGCTATTGCAATCTTTGCATTATCCAATAGATTTTTTATTTTTTGAATGAATTTTAAGGATTTGTAGACAAACCATTAATTTGAAAAAAGCCTATACTAAATTATGGAAGAAATAATTGTTCCAGTTTTGATTGCAAGTGCTGTAGGAATTTTTATTGGTACTAGATTATGGATTCTCTTTAAGAAATGATTCTATCCGTATGATTCGAATTTGATATCAAATGAACCATCTTCACGTTTCTCACGTTCTGTGACAAATCCTTGAGGTTTTAGGAATTCCATTACTGCATCAATTGTTCCTTGCCAACCACAAACGTAAAAGATTGTATTTTCAGGAGTAACTTTTTCTCCAATTAGTTTCTCAAGTGCAGACAAGTCATTATCACCTTTTTTGAGAAATGTCTCAACTCTACCTATTTGACCACCCCATGAACGATTGAACCATTCATTTGGTCTGCTAATTGCTGCTTTGTAAGTAAAATTCCATTCATCTTTACCACGTTTTCTGCTTTCATCTTCAAGATCTGCAAATACACCTTGGTAAAGTAATTCATCAAGATAACTTGCACCATGCAAAACTACTATCTCTCTTTTGTCATTAGTCTCATGAAGATATTGTGCAAAGCTTACAAAAGGAGCAATTCCGGTTCCACCACCAATGCAGACAATACGTCTGTTATCTTTTTCACCATTTGGTAATGTGTCATTAATTAAAAGTGCGTTTCCTGCTGGATTCAACCATTTGATTTCATCTCCCTCTTTTGATTCAAATAATTTTGATGTGAGTCTACCAGGTAGTGGGCGTTTGACCCAACGAATAACTAATTCAATAAAGTCTTTGTTTTGTGGTGATGATGCAATAGAGTATGCACGACGAATTACTTTGCCATCATCGCCTGGAAATCCAATTGTGATGAATTGACCTGGTTTAAAATCTGGAACGGGTTCATCTTTTGGAGCTAATCTAAATACTGCCAAATCATCTTTGATTAATTCAACATAAGTAAGGGTTGCAATTTTGTCTTCTACCATTCTTTTTTCACTTTTTTTCCTTGTGATTTATGCTTTTTTGATAGGTCTATTTAATATGTTAATTTAGTACGTTCAAAAAATTATCATTTTTGATATCTGAATTATCTTAACAACCAAGACCAATACCCAGCAAACAATGGTTTTTCACCATGAAATTTTACACGTGCTTTGCTCTTTTGTGATTTTAGATAATTTTGAACAATCTTGAGAATTGCTTGTTCATCTTTAATTTTGGGATCTATTGTGTGATTGTACTCTACTAATTTTTTGATAAATCCCATCTTGATGTATACAGTGTAAAACCACCAACCCATAGCAAATTCAGCCTCTTTACTAAACCGGTAACCGTCTTCAAAATGAATCTGTTTTTCAAATTGAGAAAATACAGTTTTGAGAGATTTCAGATCACTGTCAAAATCTTGTGATGCTATTTCAAAGATGGGAGCCCAAGTCACAATTGTATTTCTTTAAAATAGAATTTAACTAATTTGTTTTTAATTTATCAAAATACTACTTGCAGGCAAAGTTAGCCCATGATGAATTTGAAAATTCACTTGTCAAGCAAAATGATTTTGAAATTTCACCATATTCGGAATTAACTAATGCAGAATTCAAATTGATTTGATTGCATGTGACAACTCCCACAATTCGCCCATAGCTTCCATCTGTTTGAAAGTCATCTTCATCAACAATTGCAGTACTACCTAAAGGACAAAGTTTCTCAATGAACTCTTTTGCTTCAATTCCACCGTCCTCATTTAGTTCTGGGGCTGATGATAATGCAAAACGAATTGATTGGTTGTTAACTTTTACAGTATCGCCATCTACAATGTCAGTAATTGTTCCTTGTAAACATCTGGCAGTTCCACTACATTGAATCTTTTTTTCTAAAGAGTCACTTTGGTATTGCTCAAAAATATCATTTGCTTGAATCAATGTTACTTCTTGAGCAAGATAAATGGCACCAAATACAGCCAAAATGGATACAGGTATTCCAATAATTAGAGATGAGTTCATGAGTTAATTTTGAATTTACAATCTTGTATTTTTAGAATCTCTTTTTGGCAACAATTATTCCAAATACAGGTAATCCAACATACATCATTGCATTTAGTATGATTAGTGATATTCC
>VMDM01000029.1 GCA_008080815.1 Candidatus Nitrosopumilus sp. | reverse complement strand
ATTGCCGGTATTGGGAAAATTTGTGATCTTTTCTGTCTTGATCTTATTCTTTAAATCCCCACTCTAGGCAACTGGTTTTGACTTTGCTCGTACAATCAGCATCAGCACTCAAAGAGGAGATTCTGAGACTCAAAAAGGAAAAAGATGTAGTCATTTTGGCTCATAATTACCAGATTCCTGACGTCCAAGATGTGGCAGACTTTACAGGTGACTCTTTAGGTCTCTCAAGACAAGCTGCAACTGTTCCTCAAAAGACAATCTTGTTTTGTGGTGTCAATTTCATGGCAGAGACTGCAGCAATAATTAGTCCTGACAAAAAAGTACTACTTCCTGATTTGGAAGCTGGCTGTTCATTATCTGATTCAATTACTATAGATGAATTAAAAGAATGGAAGAAACAACATCCTGGTGCAATTGCAGTAGGTTACGTAAATACAACTGCAGAAATAAAGTCTGAGCTTGATTACTGTTGCACATCATCAAATGCAGTAAATGTAGTCAAAGCAATTCCTGAAGACAAGGAGATTTTGTTTTTGCCTGACATGTTTTTGGGTTCCTATGTTGCCAAAGTTACTGGAAGAAAGAACATGCACATCTGGGCAGGTGAGTGCCATGTTCATGCAGGAATCACACCAGATGATGTAAGAGAGAAATTAGATTCAATGAAAGATACAGAGTTTGTAATTCATCCTGAATGCAGCTGCACTACACCAATGATGTATGATGTTGCAGATGGAAAATATGATGACAAAAAAGTTACAGTTCTCTCAACTGAAGGAATGCTTAATCATGTAAAAAAATCAAACACAAAGAACTTTGTCGTAGCTACTGAGACTGGAATTTTGTATCGTATGAGAAAAGACAATCCTGAAAAGAATTTTGTTCCAGCTTCAGAGAAAGCTGAATGCCAGTACATGAAGATGATTACTTTGGAAAAAGTTTACGAGACACTAGTCAATCAGAAAAATGTGGTAACTGTTCCAAAAGAGATTGCAGACAAGGCACGTCTTGCAATAGATAGAATGCTTGCAATCAGCTAAGATTTTTGTGAATTTTCATGGTCGGTTTATTTTCAAAAAACAAGGATCCTCAAAAAAAAGCCAATATGGAAAAATTCAAGGAATTCAAGAATCTTGCAAAGCAAAAAAAGTACGACCAGGCACTACGAGCAGGACTGGAATACATTCGAAAGGTGCCAAATAATCATGATGCCCTCTTTACAATCGGTGGAATTTACTATCTGCAGCACAAATACAAGACTGCAATTAGTTACTGCGACAAGGCACTGGAGATTGGCTCGTATGATACTGAAGTTCTTTTAATCAAAGCACTATCTCACCAGAAATTAGGTGAGAAAAAGCGCGCAATTGATGCATGCAACAAGATTTTAGAAGTTGATGAAAAGAATCAGACAGTCAAAGACATGCTGATTCAATTGCAAGACTAGATCGAATTTTGATATAAAACAATTACTACTGTATCCAAAGTTCGCCCTAAATACAAAATCACTTTACTTGCAGTTATGGGGCAACTATACGGTGCGATATTTTTTCTTGGTGCACTAGTTGCGTTGTCTCTGTCCATAAACCCTGTCTATGGACAAACAAACTATGAATTTACAACCATCAATCAAGATCAAATCAAGACAAGCTCTGTTGCAAAAGACATGCTTGCAAAGATTGAAGAATCAAAGAGAATTCTCAAAGAATTACAATCTGGAAATCAAATCACAAAGACTCCAGAGCAAATAGCAATCGATGAGCAAAGAGAACTAGCAAAACAATCACTGCAAGCTCAACTAGATAGAATGAACAAGGACTATGAGCCATACACTCCAAAAAATGCATTTGCAACATTTCTGACTGGTGTTAATGGCACTCAACATGGACTCTATTGGGATCAGTTCAATTATGCACAGACAAAGATTCAACTTGCAAAGACTGCTCAAAAAGACATTTTGAGTAATGGTGGAACTTTTCAAGAAGCAATGGCTCAATACATTCGAATTGCTTCAATGACTAGGGCAGAACTAATTCAAGTAAATATGGAACTCAACATAAAGCACGGCTTTGCAGATGAGAAAATCCAGGCAACATTTGACGAGTATGGAAAACTGCCAAGGTATGACTGATCAACCTTAAATCCAATAACGTCGTACTATATTCATGAAAACTGTTGCACTTGCTGTCATGTTTGCATTGGTTGCAGTTTTTGCAGTTGGTAGCATTTTTGAAGCAATTCCAACACAGCCGGCATTTGCTGATGGCGACGGTGGAGACTGGGAAGGAAAATCCTGTCCTAGCAAACAACAAAAATCTGCAGTAGAGTTTACTCCACTGGCATAGTTTTTTCTTTTTTTTGATTTTAAATCTCCAAACTCATGTCAATTCCCTTGACTGAATTTGTGATACTTCCAACTGAGATAATGTCTATTCCCATCTTGCCATATCTTGCAATATTGTTCTCATTAATTCCACCTGATGCTTCAAGCAACACCTTGTGACGCAATTTCTTTTCTTTGAGAACTGTAACTGCTCTGCGAATCTTGCTTGGAGTAAAATTATCTAGCATGATTATTGTAGCCCCATTTTGTGCAGCCATTACTGCATCATCTACACTTTCCACTTCAACTTCAAATTTTTTGTATCTCTTTTTTGCACGCAAAATCAAATCTTCAAGGGAACTGCTTACTGCAATGTGATTGTCTTTAATCATGACCATCTCATCTAGACGCAATCTGTGTTTTTTTCCGCCTCCAATCTCGACTGCCTCTTTGTCAAAAATCCTTAGACCTGGAGCAGTCTTTCTTGTGGCATACAGCTTGACACTCTTTGGAATCATCTTTACAAGATAGTTTGTCTGAGTTGCAATTCCACTCATTCGAGTCAATAGATTCAAGGCAGTTCGCTCACACGTCAAAATATCTGCTGCATTTCCAGTAATTTTGAGAATGCTCTGATTTGGCAAAACTCTACTTCCGTCTTTTTTTAGAATCTGGACATTGCACTTTTTTAATTTGAACAACTCTTTTGCATAAAATGCGCCTGCAACTATTGCCTTTTCTCTTGAGACAATCTTTACTGTAACTCTTTTTTTATCAAGCAACTTGCTTGTAATGTCTCCCTTGCCAATATCTTCAGCAAGAAAGTCAGCTAATAGTTTTTTGTAATTAAATGACAACATTATCTAAATCAAAATATTGATTTTAAAGATTTTTTTTCAAGTTACTTTGATTGCATACTTGCCTTTCTGAGTGATTCCAAGTGTTTTTGAAATATCAGAGTTTGCAGGATCAATTACTAGTACAACACCGCTCCAATCAGGAGTTAAATCAGATGATTTGCATGAAGGACAAACTTTTCCAACAGTAACATATTTGCATTTTCTGCAAGCCATTTCGCGAGCCATCTTAACTTGCCTCTGCTTTTGCTTTTGGTGCTTCTTCGCCAGCTGCTTTCTTTATCTCTTCTTCAATCCATTCTGGTGCACCCAAGAATGGTTGTCTACAAGTGATACCAATCTTGCCCATTGCAGCTGCTTTTCCTAAAGATACTGCAGTAATTCTTGAACGAAGTGTTGAACCAACTTTGAGTGTTCTTCCACTTTGATTAGCAATAATCATTCCAGATTTTACATCACTCTTTAGATAATCATCCATAACTTGTGACAAGTGCAACAATGCATCAGTTGGACCAATTCTGACAAATGCTCCAAAGTCTGTAATGTCTACAATTTCACCTTGAACGATTTCTTGTAATTTTGGATAAAATGTAAGTGCTTCAAATTGGACTTTGTGGAAAGTACCACCATCACCGGCAATCATCTTTCCCATCTCATCTACTTTGGCGTCCATAATCATAATGATGTAACCCAAGTCTGCGTTAATCATGCTCTCATACTTTTCTTTGAGAATGTTGATTGCTGCTTTTTTGAGTGTGGTTCCAAACAAACTTGGTGGAATTCTCACAACATCAACTAGGGTAGATATAGAAAACAACTGTGAATGAAACTCTTGAATTTGAATTTATGAATCTTTGGGTAAATCAGGCATAATTTTGCAAAGTTTTTGCCATAAATTCAAAAAAACCAAAATTTTTTCGAGCCTCCAACAATAATTTAAATAAAGTGCGACGAGATTTTTGCCATGGTAGGTATTGATCAAGTCCTAGAGAAACTAAGTAGTGTAATTGATCCTGATTTGAAAAAAGATATCGTCTCTATGGGAATGATCAAAGATCTTGAATTAAATGATAACAATCTAGCTTTTACTTTGGAACTTACGACTCCTGCATGTCCTTTCAACATTGAGATTGAAGATGATGTAAGAAAGGTAATTGGAGAGATAAAGGAACTCAAATCCTTTGACTTGAAAGTTACAGCCAAAGTTATGGAAGGTCGTTCACTTGAAGCTGACACTGGAATGGCAACTGTCAAAAATATCATCGGTGTTGCAAGTGGAAAAGGTGGAGTCGGAAAATCTACAGTATCACTCAACTTGGCTTTAGCACTACAACAAACTGGCGCCAAAGTCGGATTACTTGATGCAGATATCTATGGTCCAAGTATTCCATTAATGCTTGGAATGAAAGATGGATACATGGAAGTTGAAGACAACAAACTTCAACCAGCAGATTCAAACGGACTCAAAGTAGTTTCATTTGGATTCTTTGCAGAGCAAGCTCATCAAGCAGCAATTTATCGTGGACCAATCATTTCTGGAATCTTGAAACAATTTCTAGTTGATACAAACTGGTCTGATTTGGATTATCTCATTGTTGATTTGCCACCAGGAACTGGTGACATTCCATTGACACTTGCACAAACAATTCCAATTACTGGAATTCTAGTTGTAACAACTCCACAAGATGTTGCAAGCAATGTTGCAGTAAAAGCAATTGGAATGTTTGAGAAACTAAATGTTCCAATTATTGGTGTTGTTGAAAACATGAGCCACTTTGTATGTCCAAATTGTAGTGACAAACATTACATCTTTGGTGATGGTGGTGCAAAGAAAATCAGCGAGCAATTCAATATGCCATTTTTAGGTGAGATTCCACTCAACTCTGGAATCATGTCTGGTTCTGATTTGGGAAAACCAATCATGATTACAAATCCTGA
>VMDM01000038.1 GCA_008080815.1 Candidatus Nitrosopumilus sp. | reverse complement strand
CTTCTTCCACCACGGTCATCTCTTCTTCCACCACGGTCATCTCTTCTTCCACCACGGTCATCTCTTCTTCCACCACGGTCATCTCTTCTTCCACCACGGTCATCTCTTCTTCCACCACGGTCATCTCTTCTTCCATAATCACCACGTCGTCCATAGTCATCACGTCTACCTCTTGAGAAATTGTCATCACGACGTGTATCTGGACGTCTTAGGTCTTTTTCAGTTGGATTTTCGTATTTTTTACCAATTTCATCTACTCTTACGTTTAATTTTTCAAGTAATGTGGCATTGAGTCCTTCACCGTACACATCAACTCTGGCTGCAATTACTGCTTTGGCTGCAATTGCTCTTGCAATTTTTCCTCTTTGCCATCTAGGTGCTGCATGAACAAGTGCATGTTGGAATAACAGTCCGTGCTTTGGTGGTTGAGAACCTGTTTTGAGTGATCTGAATAATGCTTTTTCTGCACCTAGTACTTGGATTGTACTTGCAGGAAATGATGCGAGTCTTTTCAAACTACCAGCTTTTGCAAGAATTCTTGCACCAACGGCACTACCAAGAATTGCAGCTAGATTTGGAGCAACTGCTTCCATCTCAGACTCTACATGTTCTTCCAAATTCTTTCGTAATTCATGAAAGTCTAGAATCTGTTTTGCAATTGATTGAACAATTGCAAGATTTACATCAGAAATATCTCCACCTCTACTCTTTGATGTGATTAGTGCAAGCATGTCAACTTTTGATTCAGGAAATCCTGCATCTTCAAAAACTTTTTTTGTTAATGCCTCTCTTTTTCCACCTAAAACAATTTGTGAATATCCATTGATACTGTCAATGATATTGTCTAATTCTGGAAAGTGTAATCCGTACCATTCTCTTAATCTGGAACTCAATCCGTTTGCAATTTTGTCAATCTCATCAAGTGAATTGATTGCTTGAATGATGTGCAAGTCAGGACTCTGAGATACTTCGGTAACTTTGGATGATGATAATCCTAGAGCAAATTCACGCAACTTTCCTAATGCGTCTTGAGGATTTGATGCAAAACCAGAATCGACAATTACTTGAGGTTTTGATGATTGAATAACTTCGAGTTGTTCACTGTTCATCAACTGTGAATCAATATTATTTTTTTTCAGAATTGATAGTAATGATTCATCACTGACTTGGACTCCTCTCTGAATTGAGACAAGATAGTTTGTTAGTTCGTTTAATTTTGATTCTTTACTTTTAATTGCTAGGTACTCTTTGACTGGATTTGAGAAAGCAAATGACTTTTGTAGCTTTTTTTCTTCAAAAACAGCAATTCCTAATTCTGTCATAATTACAGAATACATGAATTGTTGAGTGAATGACACCTTTAAAAAAGGTACCAGAGAATCGAATCAACTGTTATATTCGAAACTAGGTTCAATTTACACAGTGGACACAAATCTGGCTACTTCGATTGGTTCGATTAATCTAGAGAGACCTGTCATGCTTGCCTCAGGAATCTTGGGCATTTCTTTGGACGTTTTCAATAGACTGTATCGTTCTGGTGCAGGCGCAGTTGTCACAAAATCACTTAGTACTGAACCTTGGGAGGGTTATCCAAATCCAACAATCTTTGGTCTTGGTGGTGGAGGTTGGATTAATGCAGTTGGATTGTCAAATCCAGGAGCTGCAAATTTTGCAAAGATGATAGAGCCAAACAAAGATGTTCCAATTGTTGTCAGTCTTGTAGGTTCTGTTCCAGAAGATTTTGAACAGATGGTAAAAGAGTTTGAAAATTGTAAAGTAACAGCATATGAATTGAATTTATCTTGTCCTCATGTTGCCAAAGTGGGTCTTGAGGTAGGAGATGATCCAGAGCTTGTAAAGCAGATTGTCTCTTCAGTCAAAAATACAACAAATGTTCCAGTAATTGCCAAAGTGGGTCTTGGAACAACACACTATCTCAAAACTGTAGAGACTGCAATTGATTCTGGAGTGGACGCAATAACTGCAATCAACACTGTAAGGGCAATGGCAATTGATGTTGAAACACAAAGACCAATTTTGAGTAACAAGTTTGGAGGTTTGTCTGGAACACCAATCAAACCAATTGCATTGAGATGTGTTTATGAGATTTCATCAAAGTTTGATATTCCAATAATTGGTTGTGGCGGTGTATCTACATGGGAAGATGCAATTGAATTTTTCTTGGCAGGAGCTTCTGCAATTCAGCTTGGTAGTGCAATTGGAGATAATTGGATTGACGTGTTTTCTCAAATTAATAATGGAATTTCTGATTACATGAAAAAGAAAAATTTCTCAACAATAAAGGAGATGGTGGGACTTGCAAAGAAATCCTAATCACACAACCATAGTTACAGTTGAAAAAGTAATTGAGGAAACTCCTACTGTTAGAACTCTGGTTTACTCTGATGATGTAATGCCAAATGTTTTACCAGGACAATTTGCAATGGTGTGGATTCCAGGTGTAAATGAATTGCCAATGAGTGTAATGATTTCTCAAGAAAGTGGCAAGGCTGCATTTACTGTAAGAAAACATGGAGCCGCATCAACTGGATTGTTCAACATTCAACCAGGACAAAAGATTGGAATTCGTGGTCCATATGGAAACTCGTTTGATATCAAAGCAGGAAAACTGTTACTTGTTGGCGGTGGTACGGGACTAGTCCCAATGATGAGACTGATTACAAATTTGACACCATCTCATGATGTTACTTTACTAATTGGCGCCAAGACAAAAGATGAAGTCTTTTTTGAGGATTTGGCAAATCAATTACTCAAAGACAACAAACACCAGGTATTGGTATCAACTGATGATGGCAGCTATGGGGAGAATGGTTTTGTCACTGACTTGGTTGAAAAATTGGTGTCTGAGAATCATTTTGATGGCGTTTATGTCTGTGGTCCTGAAAAGATGATGTACAAGACAGTTCAATCAGCTCATTCCCGTGGAATCTTTGTTCAAGCAAGTCTTGAGCGAATGATGAAGTGTGGTGTTGGTATCTGTGGTAGTTGTTGCATTGGTGAGGACTTGGTATGCCATGATGGAACAATTTTTGATGGTGAACATCTCTCAAAAAACAAGGAATTTGGTTATTTTCACCGAAATAAAGCCGGAATTTTGGAAAATTACTAGGCACAACAAGCAAGGTTTAAAATAAATAGTTAGTTCATTTCGTTGAAGACAATGGGAACTCCCAAAATTGTATTGACTGCAGACAGAACACTAATGTCTCCTTATCGTGGCTTATCTTTAGCAACATTTTTTGGCTGCGCACCAGCAATTGATCCAAATAGAGACCCAAAGAGTTTCTGGTACAAAATCTTGGGAAAACAAGTAACCCCAAAAGTTCTGTTTGATTTTATCTGTAACTATATTCCTCATACAAATGGTGTTGCAAATTATGCACCATATGGATTAAGAAAATTAGAGGCAGGATTACTTCGTGACGGATTTACCAGAGACGAGGTAGTTGTTGCACACCCAGACCACATTGAGAAATTCATTGGTCCTGAAACTCAGGTAGTTGGAACTTATGAAATGGATCCTTTGGGAATGGGTCCAGTAACTATGACATTTACTTATGGACGTAAACAAACATCTTATGATGAATTCTATAATGCAGAATTACATCACAGAATCAAAGCTGCAAAAGCTAGAACTGGAAGTAAAGCCAAAGTAATTTCTGGAGCTTCTGGAACTTGGCAATACAACTATGATCCTGAAAAGATTGAAGAGTTTGGAATTTATGCAATTTTAGAAGGTGAGCTTGGTGGCATTGCACCAGAGATTGACGGACATGCAGGTCGCTTTTTCAACTATTTGATTAATGGCGACTTTGAGAACATGGACCCATTTAGAAAGAGAAGTGACTTTAAAGTTAACATTAAAGAGTTTGAGAGAAACGGAAAGAAACTACATGGAAGATTTGTAAACTTTTGGGACAGACCAGACCTTGAAGAGATTCCAGATATTGTTGAACCAAGTATGCATGGAATGGTTGAGGTAATGAGAGGTTGTGGAAGAGGTTGCAAATTCTGTGATGTTACATTAAGATCATTGAGATACTATCCACCAGAAAAAGTCAAAAAAGAAATTGAAATCAACATGAAGAAAGGTGGTTCCAAATCAGCTTGGATTCACAGTGATGATATCTTTGTTTATGGAATGGATCCAAGAACTGCAAAAGGAATGGAACCAAACAGAGAAGCACTTGAAGAACTATTTACTGCAATCATGTCAACTGGTGTTGAACACACAAATCCAACACACGGTACATTGGCAGGAGCAATTGCAGATGAGAAATTAATTCCAAATCTATCAAAAATCATGAAGGCTGGTCCAGACAACATGATTGGCGTTCAAGCAGGATTTGAGACTGGAAGTTTAAGATTGATTGGTAAATATGCTGATAGAAAACTAGCACCATACCACCCAGAAGAATGGCATTGGGTTGTAAAAGAGGGTGTAAAGACATTGAATCAAGATTACTGGATTCCAGCATTTACTTTGATTATGGGACTCGATAATGACGAGCAACCAGAAGACTCTTGGGAGACTGTAAGATTAATTCATGAACTTGAAACTGAACAACCTGACTCTATGTTTACTGCAACTGCATTGACATTTGTCCCAATTGGCTTGCTTGAGAAATCTGACTTTTTCAATATTGGAAATGAGATGACTCCAGCACAATTAGGTGTCTTGTACAAGACATGGCAACACAACTTCAAGTATGGAATTCAAAAATTCATGACTAAAACTGGTTCAAAAGGTCCACAAAGATACTTTTTCAATGCTATTGCAAGATCTCTTGGTGGTGTCCCACTAGGTGCAATGGAGAGATATGCAAGAAAGAAAGGCAGAGAACACGAACACGTCATTGAGACTATTAAAAACAAGTACAGATAGGTTTTCCAAATACATAAATTCCTAAATTGATGTGATTATTCATGGCAACACACGGTTCACTTACTAAAGCCGGAAAAGTTAGAGGTCAGACCCCAAAGGTTGAAGGAAGAAAGATTGTTGGCACAAGCGCAAGTTTGAGAAACAAGAACAACTTCAAAAAGAGATTTGCTTTGGGCAGAGTTCCTGGTCAAAATAAACCAGGACAAAAGAGAAGACGCTAAAACTTTTGACTATTTTTTACTATTTTGCGATCATTTTCTAAAACAATACTCTTATAAAGTACTGGTACCGTACCATACGGTATGGTAGAAGATTTAAGATTAGATAGTTTAGAGGGCGT
>VMDM01000041.1 GCA_008080815.1 Candidatus Nitrosopumilus sp. | reverse complement strand
TTTAATGATCATGAAAATCCCAAGACTTCTCATAGCAGGTACTAATAGTGGAGTTGGAAAAACATCTATCACATGTTCGATTATTTATGGACTAAAAAAAATGGGTTACTCTATACAACCTTTCAAAGTTGGACCAGATTATATTGATCCAATTTACCTTTCAACCATTTCTGGAAATAAAACACATAATTTGGATTCTTGGCTAATGGGAAAAACTCAAATTTTTAATACACTCATTTCAAATTCCAATTCTAACATATCTATCATTGAAGGTGTAATGGGTTACTATGATGGATATGATGGAAATTCGAATCTGGCTAGTAGTTATGAAATTGCATCAATTACTAAAACACCTGTATTGCTTGTATTAGATGCAAGTAAATCTGCAAGGTCAATTGCAGCAACCGCTTTAGGTTTCCAAAAATTTGCAAAAAATTCATGCATCAGAGGTATTATTCTAAATAAAATTGGAAGCAAAAAACACGAAATTCTTTGTAAACAAGCTTTGCAAAAAATTCAAATTCCAATTGTAGGGGTGATTCCTAGAAATAATCATTTTTCATTTGAATCCCGACATTTAGGATTGGTTTCCACAAAGGAACAAAAATTTCTTAAAAAACAAATTATTGAATTGTCAAAAGATATTTCTAAAAACTTGGATTTTGAACAAATTAAAAAAATTATTTTTAAAACAAATTCTATTAATCAAATTACTAATACTGTCAAAAGAAAATCCTGTACAACGATTGCTGTAGCCTTGGATTCTTCTTTTAATTTCTATTATGAAGACAATTTTAAAGCATTAATTCGTGAAGGAGCAAAATTGAAATTTTTCAGTCCAATTAAAGATAAGAAAATTCCAAAATGTGACGGTATCTATATTGGAGGTGGTTTTCCTGAGATTCTTGCAAGTTCTTTATCAAAAAATGATTATATCAAAAAACAGTTCAAAAAATTTTCTGAAGATGAAATGCCAATCTATGCTGAATGTGGTGGATTAATGTATTTGACAAAATCTATATCATCAGGTAATTCCAAAAATAAAATGGTCAACATCTTTGATGCCGAAACAATTATGACAAAAAAAATGAAATTAAATTATACAAAAGGTAAAATTTTAAATTCAAACATTATTTCAAAATCAAATAAAAATTTTCGTGGTCATGAATTTCATTATTCAGAATTAACTAACGTCTCTAAAGATTCTAAATTTGCATATTCCTTAGAAATTGGTGATGGAATTAAAAATAATAAAGATGGAATGATGGTATACAATACCTTAGCATCATATGGTCATCTCTATTTTGACAGTTCAAATTTTGCAAGAAATTTTGTAGATAGTTGTGTTAAAAACTCAAGAACTTGATTCTGCTCTAATTAATTTGTAAATTGCATTAATTATTGCAGAAGCAGAAGAACTTCCACCTTTTCGCCCTAAATTTGTGATAAATGGAGTTTGTGTTAATTTTGCTAGTTCTTCCTTTGATTCTGAAGCACAAATGAATCCAACTGGAATGCCGATAATTAATGCAGGTTTTACAACTCCTTCATTAACCATTTGAATCACTTCTTGTAATGCAGTAGGTGCATTTCCAATAGCAACAATTCCTCCTTCAATATCTGTAATTGCCTCTCTCATTGAAACCTGGGATCTTGTTTTTCCTTCATTTTTTGCCCTTTCCATGATTTTAGGCTCTGAAATGTTACAGACAATCTTATTTTGAAAATCTTTTGGATTTTGTTTATTTAATCCGCCAATAACACCATTTACATCGACAACTATACTGCATCCATTTTTTAATGCATTCATTCCACTCTCAATTGCGTTATTTCCAAAAATCACTTTATTTTTTCCAGCAAAATCAAAATCCGCAGTAGAATGAATTATTCTTCTAACTATTGGCCATTCTTTTTCATTATAATTGTGCTCACCAATTTCATCTTCGATCATTCGCATACTAGCGTCTTCAATTGATTGACCTTTTTCAGTTTGCAGATTCAACTTCTTTTGCCCTCTCAATAATTAGATCTATCATGTTTTCATCTGTTCCTAAATGTTTGGTAATTAATGATTTCTTGATTGAAGATTTTTCTAATGCAGGAAGAAGATCATTATTAATATCATTTTTCACATGAGCACCTTCATGTAAGAAATAAAAAACAATTACAAGAACTTTAGGTTCATCTTTTTCACATTTTTCAATTCCTGCAAAAATATCTGGTTGCTCAATCTCTAACCAACATCTACTTACATTTCTGTATTGTTCTCTTAATCCATTTAAAATATAATCCAATGATAACTGAGCATTTGGATCTTTACTTCCATGACCAATTACCATAACATCTACTTCTTTTTTTGGAAGATCAATATTATTTTCTTTTAGTGTGGTCTCAATTCTATTATGTACAATATCTACTAGAGTTTTATGCATACTCATTGGTTTAGTTACTACAAACTTGACTTTGGTATCTTTTTGAAATTTCATCACATCTGTAACTGCAATTTTTACTTTTTTACCAGGATATAGAAAATATGGAACTATAGTCAAAGAGTCAAGATCTTGTTTTAGACACTTCTCTATACCGTCTTCAATGTATGGTGGCTCTACCTCCAAAAAGCAGTAATCTACAAAATTATAGTCTCTTTTGGCTTTAATTCCCTCACAAATAACATCTAGTTCTTCTGATGCTTCTCTTTCTCTGCTTCCTCTGTCAATTATCAGTAATCCTTTCTTCAATCTTCAATCCTCGCTACAGCTATAGTCAAATCAGGAGGGAATTTCTGTTTTTCTACAATCAACTTTCCGCAAGAAATTTTGATTGCAGCCGCTTCTGAGACACTCGCTGTACCTTCAAAAGCTTTAACAGTATTAGAAGGATTTGGAGTTGTTATTTCTGCTAATTCTTCTCTTTCAACATATTCTACTGGAATTTGCATTTCTTTTCCCACTTCTATTAAGCCAATTACATCTTCTGGTTTCTTTATAGAAACTAGTTTTGAAATTGATTTTGTACTGAGTCCGAATTTATCAAAACATTCCTCCATAGATGATAAAATTTTCTCTTTAGTCGTATCCCAATGTAATCCAATTCCTACAACAAGATTTGGTGGTCTATAAACTACAGATTTTTGGACAATTTCTTGTTCTATTATTTTTTCTGAAATAATTAGATATGATTTTGAATTTGATTTTTTTAATTCTTCTAAACTCTGAAAAATTGTTACATTTTTTGGAAGTTCTTCATACCATTTTTTGTTACCGCTTTCTTGAAAAATTCCTATTGGTTCTTGATTAACCATATCTGCACTAATTCTGGTAATGTTTGTATCATCATCAATTTTCCAATTAAATTGTCTTCCAACCATATCCACTGATATTGTTTTATTTACATCTGCAGCAGTTGTAATTACCGGAGTAGAATCAAGTTTCTCTGCGATTTCTCTAGCCAATTCATTTGCTCCCCCTAGATGACCAGATAATACACTAATTACAAATGTAGTTTGATCGTCAATTGCAATAATGGCAGGATCTGTTTTTTTATCTTTAAGATATGGTGCAATTAATCTAATAATTGCACCAAGAGAAAATAAGCAAATTAATGCATTATAGTTTGAAAATAATTCTTTAATTTTTTGAGTTGTACTTTCTGAATACCACGTAAATTGGTTTTTTTCATTTTGGAATTTTTCAGGCGCAAAAATCTCAAAATTTGGATAAATTCTTAAAATTTTTTCTGCAATTTCAAGACCATTCTTTGTAATGGCTAACACTGCAGTCCTTTCCATATCAAAAAGCTATCTGATTTAATAAAATACCTTACTCTGATTTCCGACCCAATACGTTTCCATCAAAATCAAATAGTATGACATCTAATGGAACCTTTCCGTCAGCATGTTTACTCATTTGATTATATACTTCATTACATACTAGCTGTGGGAATTTCTCAATTTGATTTTCTTGGATAATTTCTAAAACATGTCTAGCAGTATTTGCTTTTTTTATACTTTCTATTACTTCGGTTTTAGCTCCAGCTTGTCTTGCTAAATCTGCTAAAAATAACATGTCAACTTTAGAACCTTTTACATGAGTCTGCTTTACACCTGCTGCCATCTTTGCAAGTTTTCCAATAAATCCCACAACGTAAGCTTTTTTGATATTTTTTTTAGCACATTGTTGAATGGTATATCCTGAAAAATCACCCATTTGAACAAAACAATGTGTTGGTAAATCTACAATATTCTTTGCAAAATCTTCACTTCTACCACCAGTTGTCAAAACAACTGTTTGTTCTTTCATTGCAACTGCTACATCTAGATTTTGTCTAATTGATGCAGCATATGATGCAGTTGAAAATGGTATTACAATTCCACTAGTTCCTAAAATTGAAATTCCTCCTTGAATTCCAATTCGTGGATTATCTGTTTTCGGTCCTAGTTCTTTTCCTGTTGGGACTGAAACTAAAATATTGATTCCTCTTTTTTCCAAAATCTCATTTCCGACTTCACGTATGTTTTCTAGAATCATTTTTTTTGGAACAGGGTTTATCGCTGCTTGTCCAATCTCTAATCCTAAACCTGGTTTTGTAACTCTTCCAACTCCCTCACCACCATCAATATCTATGAAATCTTTTTTATCTGACAAATTCACCTCTACAATAATTTCTGCACCATGCGTTACATCTGGATCGTCTCCCCCGTCTTTAATTACAGAACATTTTGCAAAATTTTCAGAGAATTCACAGGAATGAATAGGAATTTTCAAAAATTTTCCTTTTGGTAATTTAATCTCAATTTCTTCATATTTTTTTTGATTCAAAATTGACAGTAATCCTGCTTTAGCTCCTGCAGTAGCACAACTTCCAGTTGTGTAACCCGTACGCAGATTTTTTCTATCTTCCACCATAACTGTTGTTATGATACTGTATTAACTCTTATTTGATCAAGTTTCATCAAATAGATTTAAAATTAATTTTTTCTTACACCTTGTGTGAACCAAGAAACTGTTGTGATTATGGGTGCAACTGGTTTTGTAGCAAGAAATCTTAGAAAATTTCTATCACAGAAAAATTATCAAATTATCTCTATTTCTAGAAGAGATTTCAAAAGTTTAAAAAATGAAAAAAATATTATTAGTAAAAATTTAAAAGATAAAAAAATTTTGAATACCGTTAAAAATGCAGATGTATTATTTCATCTTATTGGGTTAGGAAAACAGTCAGTAAACTCTGATTTTTTTAAAACAAACATTGAGATTACATCAGAAATTATATCAATGTGTAAATCCTCAAAAATTAAAAAAATAGTTTGCTTGAGTGGTTTAGGAGTATCAAAA
>VMDM01000014.1 GCA_008080815.1 Candidatus Nitrosopumilus sp. | reverse complement strand
GCATCAATTTGGTGAGTGTTCTTGTCAGTTGCAGGATCAGCTACAATCTTTACTTTGGTATCTTGACTGCCAATACCACACAAAGAAAGTAGTGCTGCCACATTGATGTTTGCAGGAAACAGACTGACTGCATCTTCTGCAGTTCCCTCAAAGATTACAGTGCTTGAATTAATTGAATCCAAATCAATATCTGATGTCTCAAAGAACTTTGCACCCTTGAGTGCTCTTGGGTGTTTGGTGGTGGTAATGCAAAGAGACTCTAGTTCATCTTTGACTGACTGGATTGCGTCTAGTCCTGCAATTGCACCAGAAGGCAAGATGATCCTTTTTTTAAAATGCTGACAGGCATCAGACAAAATATCATAAATTGATTCATCAAGTAAAGCTCCGGCACTCATTATCATGAAATCTTTTTTGTTTTGCAAGATACTCAGACCATCATCTTTGACTGCATCTTGAGATGCACATTCAACGACAATATCAACTGGGTTTGAAGATAGTAGATGAGAGTTTTGGACAATCTCTGGTTTGTTTTTGAGTTTTGCATGCAATGAATTTGATGCATCAGTGTTATCATCAAAGATATGAGTCAGTACTGCTGGAATCTCACCTGAATCAATTGCTAAAGCAATCTGTGTTCCCATTGCACCGCAGCCAAGCAGTCCGACTCGCTTCATGAATTATTTGAGAAAAGTTTGAGTTAATTAATTCTAGTTTGAATTTTGTGCCTAGAAATGAATTCTCAATGGTGTAAAAACTCTCTTGCTTGCTCATCAGTTGGATAGTAGACAAATGGCACCTCAATTGAGCTCATCAAGATTTGATACTTTGTAGTACCTGAAATCTTCATTACCAAATCTTCTGAATCAGAGTCGCCAGTTGTGCTAAATGTTCCCTTGACAAAACTGTGATTTCGTAGTGGGAGATTAAAGGAATCTAGTTTTCCGTTTCCAATAATTTCATCATTTGCAGTAATTACAAAATCAGTTTCTCCGGCACTCAAGTAAAGTAGTGATGGATTTTCAAATTTGAGTTCAATAGAATACTTGGAAACTGTCTCATCTTCAAAGACAAGATTGCTCTCAGATAGAGTGATTCCAATTTGAGACAAAAAGACATACTGGGAAAATCCAAAGATTGCAAATCCCATGAATAGTAAAGTGATTCCTGCTTTCTTTTTTGCACCCATGAGCCAATGTATCAAATTTTGAATTTAATTTCGAGGGCAAAAAAACATGAGCGGCTGAGTGAAAGTTTTGATCTAGTATCAGGCTTGGCACGAGTATCAATGATTGGTATGAGTTATTAGCGATGAATATTGGGTTTTACTAGTTGAACAAGAAAATCACAATTTCATCAATTGCAGCCATTGTGGCAATTACTGCAGTTTTGGCAGTATCACTTCCAGTAGATGTCTTGGCAGACTACAAAGAGTATTCCTATCCAGAGATTTCAGGAAGTATTGCAGTTGGAGATTCTGATTATCAAGGTCTAGAGCAAATTACATTGTCTGATGCAATGAGAATTGCACAAGGTCAGGTTACTGATTCAAATGCAATGTGGGGAGACCTCAAAGTGATTCAAGGATATCTTGTCTACAAGGTAGGATTGCTATCTGATGATGACAAGTTTTACAAAGTTCTAGTTGATGCAGGAAATGGAGATGTCTTGTATGTCTCTGATGCAAAGACAAAGGACTCTTGGGCAAATCACTCCAAAGATGGAAAATGGAAAGACCACTATGCAGACCTTACTCCTGAGCAAAGAGAACTAAAGATGAAGCAGTGGGGTGAGGTAAAAGACGCATTCTTTGCACTAGATATTGATGAGCGAGCAAAGTTGGTAATGCACTTTATGTCAATGAAATCCCAATGGGACGGACTATCTGATGAGCAAAGAGATGCAAAGAAAGCAGAGACAAAAGAGTTCATGAAGGAATTATTGCCACTATCTGTTGAAGAAAAGACAGAGAGATTAAGACAATACATCAACTCGATCTAGATTTTAGAAAATTACTTGAGTAATAGTTAGCAAACAAATTTTCATATCTTCATTAAAGGCAATTTTTTAAAAATTCTATTCATGAAGTTTTGTTTCAAGTGCGACACTCGAATGGTTGCAAATTTTGAAGATGTAGGTGGAGCACTTGTGTGCCCCAAATGTAATCCTGAAAAAGTGCTTGACAAAAAGACCCAGTTTGCAACAAACTATTCAGGTCGAACCAAGCCCTGCTACAAGGGCTGCGGTGCTGAAATCTATTTTGATGAGACATTCAAGTCAGATAGCGGCAAATTCATTCCAATTGATGCAAACACTGATGAGCCTCACCAGTGCAATGGACCGGTTGCAACCACGACAGAGTACATTCCAGACCAGGTACGAAAGATTGCAAAAAAACCTGAAGAAAAGCAAAAGGTGGCAATTGCAAAAGAGATTCTCTATGATGTATCAAAGATTCCCTCCATAGTATCAGACAATGACAGAATCATTCATGAAATCATTCAGGGACACAAAGAAGAGTCACTAGGAATTGTTCACTATGAATACAAGAGTGCACCAGAGCCATCAACCATTCCAATTAACACACTAGATGACGTACTATCAAAGCAGATTCTTGATGGTGTTGCAAAGTATGGATTTTCAGGATTTTTAGATTTTCAAGCAGAATCAATTCGCTCCATTTTGTCTGGCAAAAATTCAATCATATCTGCTCCGACTGGTTCAGGAAAGACTGAAGCTTTTACAATTCCAATTTTAGAGAAAATTAGCAAAGAGACAGAACCTGGAGTCTTTGCATTGTTTGTCTATCCACTCAATGCACTAATTGATGATCAGGTCTCAAAGATTTCAAAGTTAATTGAAAAATGCGGACTCAAAAGTAAAGTTGACGTATTTTCAATTCATGGTGGACAGAGTACTGAATACAAGGACTTGATAATTTCAGACGCTGCAAAGAAATCTCTAATCATTGCAACAAACTTTGATTTTATCAATTACCATTTGATTTTGCAAGACAAAAAGTGGAACGAGTTGTTCAAAAACGCAAAGATAATTGTCATGGACGAGGCGCACTCGTACACTAGTTTTCATGGCTCAAACGTGTATCATGTACTAAAGCGAATGAAGCGCCACATGGGACCAGTCCAGTATGTTGGCTCTTCAGCCACATTGGACAACTCTGCTGAATTTTTCTCTGCAATGTTTGACTTGCCTGCAGATTCATTTTCATTTATCAAAAGCAAGACGCGGCGCAAGCAAGATATGCACATGCTCTTTGTAATGCCGCGCAAATTCAACCAGCGAACTACAATGGAGATGCTTACATCAATTTGCTACAAGAGCAATACCACACAGCTAGTCTTTAGTAACTCGCACAATGATGCGGAATTTCTAGCCTCAAATGTGGAAGGAACAAATCCAGATATTCGAATTCAGATTCACAGAGGCGGACTGGACCAGAACAGTCGCAAGCTCTACGAATCTCAAATGAAAGCAGGTGAGTTGGACGTTTTATCTTGTACACCGACATTGGAACTTGGAATCGATATTGGACACGTTGATGTTGTGATTTCTGCTTTTAAAAACGAGTTTGATTCTTTTGTGCAACGAATTGGACGAGCCGGTCGTATGGGACAAAAGTCCTATGCAATCTGTGTCTTGGATCCTGATGATGCAGCATGTCACTATTTTGCAAGACACATTGACGAGTATCTAAGTCAAGAACATGTGATTCCAATAAATAAAACAAATTCAATCATTGCAGACAAACATGAAGAGTCAATAGAGATTGAAGATGAAGCAGCAGAGTCAAATGACAAGTCCCAGTTTTTTGATTTTGCAAACAGTGTGAATTTGCGCGGCTCATCAGGGGAGATTGTAATTTATTACAACTCGCGAAAGATTGGAACACGTACTCTGCCAGTCGGATATTATCAACTACATCAAAATGCAATATACCATTTCAACAAGCAAAATTACGAGGTCACATCACTGATAAAATCAACAAATGGCGCTCGCGCTTATTTGAAAAAGTCATACGAGACTCAGAAAAGAACCATACCAATAGTTCGCACATCAATTTTGCAGACTGTGCAACGCAGTGAATCAAAAAAAGACATCACATCAGGGGACAAAAAGATTGCACTGCGTTATGGCATAGTTGAGATTAGTAGAACAATTACAGGATATCTGAAGGGAAATTACAATGATGTGATGGATAATTTCCAGACACATAATGGTAGTACAGTTGCCGGTTGGCGCAACTTTAACTGGAAATCAAAGCACTCGTCAGTTGCAATAGAGATTCCAAAAGAGTTTATCACAAATTACACCATTGAGGAAGACCCTCGAGTGCACACAATTACGCACGTTTTAGGCAATGCTGCAAAGATTATCACAAAAGCAGAATCAAGTGATATTGATGCATACTATGAAAATGGAATTATCTACATCTATGACAATTCATCAGATGGCTTTAATGGCTGCAGCAAGATAATTTATGAAAATTTTGACAAAGTTTTGCAGACATGCAAGATGTTGCTTTCAGATTGTGATTGTCCAACTGACAAGACTCTGAGAAGAGAAGTTGAGGCAAGTGGCAATTGGGGCGGTTGTCCTAAATGCACATTTACAAACAATTACTGTCAGACAAAAAACAAGGACTTGACAAAATCTCAAGCCGCTGAATTTTTTGCATACTTTTAGAACTGTACTGGTCTTTGATGAAACTCTGCAGCATAGTTGTTGATTCCTTTGACAAATGATTCCATCTGTGGAAATTCATTGATGTGTTCTTTGAGTTCGTTTTTGATCACTTTGAGATAATGCAGTTTCTGTGCAACTGTCTTTTTCTTTTTTGTCTTTGACATGTTGGAATTTTCCATGTCTTTGAGATTGGCTGAAATGTCGCAGAGTTTGATTAGCTTTGCTTGAAAATTTGCAGTCTTTAATTGTGAGATGTATTGATTCTCTTTGTCTTTTTTTGGTAGAGACTCGTCTTTGCTCAGAGATAGGACTAGTAATGCAGTTGGGTGATCAAACATACTTTCAATCTCATCAAATGTTGCCTTGCCATCTTCAATAGTATCATGTAGCCAACCAGCACAGAGTGTCGTCTCATCAGTGACTCCAAGATTTTTCAGACGACTGACTACTTTTTCTAGATGTTCAAAGTATGGAGTGGTATCGTTTTTTCTTGTCTGTCCATGGTGTCTCTTTTTTGCAAACTCCATTGCAGAATCTACCTTGGACATGATTTTGATTTTTGAGATACAGAATATAGAGTTGATTATAGAATAATCTAGGCACAAAATCTATGCAAAACTAGGCATTTTTGAGAAAATCGATAATGGTATGTACAGTATGCATACTATTATCATGATTCTTAATACATCTCAG
>VMDM01000050.1 GCA_008080815.1 Candidatus Nitrosopumilus sp. | reverse complement strand
TGACGTTCTTCAGCAACAGGGTATTCCAAAACATAACTATTTCCATCAGGTTCAGTGACAGTGACCAAAATAGGAGGGTACAACTCGTAAATATCTTCAGGTACATATCCTTCAATTAAAACAAATTCTGGCTCATCTCGATAAATCACTACATTTTTGGAATCATTTGAAATCTCATAGGCACTTGCCAAAGAAAATGAAGACAAAGCTAAGATAATAGTCACAAAATACCAAATTTTCATTAAACTAGATGAAACAGTCATAGGAAAAAAGATTTTGAAAAGTTATCTAAATAAGTAACTAAAAAATCACAAAATTATGGCATGGAAAAAGATTGCAGAAAAAAATTCAGTCCCATCAGGAAAAGGTAAAGCCTTTGAGATCGATGGAAAAAAGATAGCAGTCTTTAATCAAGACGGATATCATGCTATGGATGACTTGTGTGTACATCAAGATGGCTCTATTGCACCTGGAAAATTGGAAGGAGATATTGTTGAATGTCCATTGCATTTTTGGCACTACAACATCAAAACAGGTGAACTGACAGACTATCTCAAAGATGTCAAACTAGAGACATATTCTGTTGAAAATAGAGACGACGGTATTTACGTAGATATCTAGGATTTTGAATAATTTTTATCTCTATAGTTTCACTCTTTATTATTGAATCAAGACATACTATCAGAGATAAAAAATCAAGATTATACCACAATCATTCAAAACATTGAAGAGTTCATAGATGAGAAAATAAAATCTACAAATTCTGAAGGAGTAATTTTAGGACTCAGTGGAGGTATTGATTCAGCACTAATTGCATACATTTGTAAAAATAAATTCAAAGGAAAGATTTTAGCTCTAATAATGCCCGATACGGACATTACACCACCTAGTGAAACTGATGATGCAATGAAGATGATTTCATTGACAGGAATTGAATACAAGTTAATTGACATTAAACCAATTTTAAGAGAGTATTCGATGTACATTGAACCAAATTCAAAGGCTAAAGGAAATTTAAGAGCAAGAATTCGTACCAATATTTTGTATTATTATGCAAATATCAGAAACTATCTTGTTTTGGGTTCCAGTGACAAAAGTGAATTCAACATTGGATATTTTACCAAATTTGGTGATGGGGCATCTGATTTAACACCGATAATATCACTATACAAATTGCAAGTTAGAGAAGCATCAAAGATTTTAGGAGTTCCACAGAATGTAATAGAGAAAAAAAGTAGTCCTCACTTATGGAAAGACCACGAGGCAGAAAAAGAATTGGAGATGAGTTATGAAGAGATTGACTCTATATTGTATTGTTTAATTGAAAAAAAAATGACTGGAGACGAAATACAAAAAACTACAGAAATTGAAACTGAGAAAATAAATAAAATTTTAGATCTACATAAAAAAAGTCAACATAAGAGAATTTACCCTCTAAGGTTAGATGATGAAAAATGAAAGTTTTTGATACATTAACCAATACTAAAAAAGAGTTAGAGTTTGAAGATAAAATTAGAATTTATCTGTGTGGAGTAACAGTTTATGATGAATCACATATTGGACATGCCAGAACCATCATTGTTTTTGATGTATTGAGAAAATTTCTTGAAGACAAAAATATTCCAGTTGAATTAATTCAGAATTTTACAGATGTTGATGACAAAATTATCAATAAAGCTCAAAGTGAGAATTTGACTGCTTTAGATATAAGCTCAAAATACATAAAAAATTATTTTGATGATTTTAGACAATTAAATGTCAAAGATGCAACAATGTTTCCAAAAGCCACAGAGCACATTGATGATATTATTTCATTTGTCAAGAAGTTAATTGACAATAATCATGCATACGTATCAAAAAATGGCGTGTATTTCTCTGTAGAAAAATTTTCAGGATATGGAAAATTATCAAAAAAGAAGATTGAAGAATTACAATCAGGTTCAAGAATTGAAGTTGATGAGGCAAAAAAAGATCCTCTAGATTTTGCCATTTGGAAGTTCTCAGACATTGAACCATTATGGGATAGCCCATGGGGCAAAGGAAGACCAGGATGGCACATAGAGTGCTCTGCAATGAGTCTCAAATACTTGGGGACAAACTTTGAGATTCATGGTGGAGGCAGAGATTTGATATTTCCTCATCATGAAAATGAAATTGCACAATCAGAATCACTTACAGGAGATAATTTTGCCAAAAACTGGATGCATGTAGGAATGGTCACCATTAATGGTGAAAAGATGTCAAAATCAATTGGAAATATTCGTAGTATCAAACATGTTTTAGAGAATTGGGGTCCAAACATCATTAGATTGTTTTGTCTTTCAGGGCACTATTCAAAACCAATTGATTATTCTGAAGAATTATTAAATGAGAATCTCATCAAATGGAGACAAGCAGAGGCTGCATATTACGAGTTAATTCATGCAGATGGTTCTGTCAGTCAAGGTATCGAGTGGCTACAAAAGATATCAGAAGAATTTGATAATGCATTAGAAGATGATCTCAATACACATCTTGCAACAACTGCATTTTTTCAGCTTGTCAAAGAAATCAACAGAGTTTCAGTAGAAAGTATCTTTGGCAAAGATGAATCACAGTTAATCAAAAAGGAATTTTCAAGAATGATGAAAATTCTAGGATTGATAATTCCAGAAATATCTATAGATAAAAAACAAGAAATTGACAAGATGATTGCAGATAGAGAAATTTTTAGAAAAGAAAAACAATTTGAGAAAGCAGATCAGATTAGAGACAAACTAAATGAAATGAATGTTGTTTTAGTTGATCACAAAAAAAGAACTGTTTGGATGAAAAAAGAAAAAATAAAATCTGAAAATTAGCACTAGCTAACAAATTTCGTGCCTAAAAAAATTAGGACAGTCTAATTAGTTGAATCTAATTTTCAAGCTGTTTAATACAGATATTGACGTAACTAAATCATGAATGCATGGAATAAATTTTGGCAATGGTACGAGAACAAAATTCTTGGAAGCATTATCGTAATTGCAGTGATTCAATTCATTCAAGTTCCACACATGGTATGGAATGCAGACATAATGCTTGAAGCTGGAATGATTTCCAGAGTACATCCAGTAATTGATTGGTTCTTGTACGGAGTCGACTTGATTGAGATAATTTCAATTATTAACGTCGGCATGATTATGTACAGTCTTTTGAAAAAGAGACGTGCATCAAAAGCAGTTTCAGAGAAACTAGCTTAAACTCTATTCTTTTCCATTCCAGATAACTCTTTGAGGGAATGGTATCTCGATATGGTTGTCATCTAGTGCTTTTTTGACAACTTTGAGTAATTTTGGTGCAACTTCACCCCAATCTTCACGAGGGTGCCATACAAGAATTTCAATATTTACGCTTGAATCAGCCAATTCTTTGATACGGAATTCAGGTTTTGGTAGTGAAAGAACAAATGGCATTGTCATCATAATTTCAGTCTCCATTGCAGTAATTGCCTTTGAGATATCTTCCTTGTATGCAATTCCAACTATTGCTTCTGAACGCCTAACTTGAGAAGAAGTTAATGATCTAATGGGAGTGGTAAATACCGATTCATTTGGAACACGAATTATTGTTCCATCAAAACGTCTGATTCTAATTGAAAATGTACTAATGTCAACTAGAGTTCCAGAGATATTTAGATCAGGTAAATCAATTGAATCTCCCTGCTTTGCAGGTTTTTCAATCATCAAGAAAATTCCTGAAATCAGATTAGAAACTACTGACTGGGTTGCAAAACCAATTACTACACCAAAGATGCCACCTGCAACTAATAATCCTGATAAATCAATTCCAGTAGAAGAAGTAAATACCAAAAATGAAATAATTAAAATTCCAAAGTAAAGTAATTTCCCAATATTTTTTGCAGAATCCTCAGAAAGTTTTGGAGCATAGTATTTTGTAAAAAGTAGTTTTACAGTTCTTGCAATGATTAATCCCACAGCCATAATTAACCCACCAATGAATAGTGAGAGTAATGTCATTCCTGGTGTGAGTTCAATTGCATTTAGACTATCTAAAAATTCAAACATCATTAATCAACATCCATATCTATTCGCTTGTAGGGAATTGAAAATTCAAATGGAGGAGCTTCGGTCCAATCAGTTTCAATTGTTTGTATTTCTACATCTAATACTTCAACAGTTAATTTTTTCTTTAGAACAGCATTTAATGAATCATATTTGCAATGATTATCTTTGTAATACAATTTATTTTCATTAATTGGGAAAACTACTTTGTTAATTGAATGTCCAGAACCAAGTTGGTTTTGTAGATTTAACTGCATCACAGTATTTACAAATGATTCATGTTCATCATAGGAATTTACTACATGAGATTTGTAATATTTACACAAAATTCCAGAATCAGGACTACCGTACAACCCAAATCGAGATTTTTCAGGCTCACATGAGAACCAATCAAGAGAATCTTTTTTGGTACCATTAACTATGAAAATTCCCATTTCTATTGGACATTGAACAAAAATCTTGGCTGCAGCAGATTCAGAAAGAAACACAGGGGTTTCAAAATCAAGATACATGAAATTAGTTCTTTTTGCAGGATAGTTCAAGGCATCAATTGGCGCAAATTCAATTCGAAGTGTGTCTTTGTCAGATGGAATAATTTTTTCAGTAATGTTTCCAGAAGAATCCTTTCGGGCATATGAAAAAACATTTTCACTGATTTTTGTTAAACGAATGGCATTATTTGGCAGATTCAATTCAAATGAATCAGAGATATCAAATACTCCAAATGAAGGTGATGTAGTAGAATCATCCATTCTTGTTTAAGACTGTAAAATGGTACAATTTATCCTATAGCTATCATAAAAAGTAAAAAGAATAGATGGATTTTTAATCCAGATCTATTGCAACATTCGCTTTACCAAATGGTTCAGTAATTCTGAATGTATAGTCCTTTGCAGGATCATAGAGGAATTGTGTTCCACCATAACCAATGTTTGGTCCAAAGAGAATGTTGAACTCTCTTGAATCACCAGGATTGATTACAATTGCACCATTTGTAAAGTCCATTCCAGAATACTTGAATGCCTTTGAACCATCCCATACGTCATAGTTGCATATTTGAGGACTGGTACAATTCAATGATACTACGTTACTTCCGGTGTTTTCAGCAAGCATTCTAATGGATAGAATTGCCTGACCTGTAGGACTAATTTCAAATTCACTTCCCTCAGTGCCCATTCCTTGCCAGTAATAGATTACTGGACCGACTGGAATTTGTTGTGCAGATTGTTTGTACTGATACAACAACATATCTTTTTTGATTATCTTTTCACAGTCTAATCTTTGATATGCTTTTTTTATCTCAGCACATTTTTCTAACTCTGCTTCAAATTCTGCCATTTTAGAATCGGAACTTGATGATTCCTTTTTAGATGATGCCATCTCTGTAGCTGCTTTGGCTACATCACTTGCTTGTTCAGGCAATATCTTCATGACTCCTTCTTTAATCAAAAATTGTATGCCTTGAACAAAAGAGTCATCATCAATGGAACCTTCTGCCCACCAGCCTGCGTTATTTTTAACCCAGGTTGGAATTTCATTTGAACCGTTACTTGCACCTTGTGCAGTTGGTGGAATACTCATAATTCCTTCTTTGATAAGAAATTGAATTCCTTGAACAAAAGAACCATCATCAATGGAACCTTCTGCCCACCAGCCTGCGTTATTTTTAACCCAGGTTGGAA
>VMDM01000045.1 GCA_008080815.1 Candidatus Nitrosopumilus sp. | reverse complement strand
TTACAGTACTTGCAGGCTTTGCCATGATGTTACCTGGATTTGCATTTGCAAATGTAGAAGATGGAACTTTGGCAAAATATACTGCTGATGGAAAATACATGATTTCAATGAGTTGGAATCCTCCAGGACCAATTAATGCAAATGAAGATGTAGTTTTTGATTTTGCCATATTGGATGCAAAAACACAGAAACCTCTAGATGGAGTCTATTACGACATCAATTTGCTTAAAGGAAATACTGAAGTTGATACATTTTCCAAATTCTCATCAGGCGAATATCTAAGACGAACAATGAGTTTTACAAGTGATAATACTCTAACAAAATTTGTCATTGATAATATCTCTGAGACCAAAGACACAATTCAATTCATTTTGCCAATGAAAAATGATGCCATTAATGAAAATTCCATGTGGAGTAAAGTTGCCAACAAGGCACCTGGAAAACCAATGATTTTTTTCTGTGGATTTGAAAAAAATGCAATCACTTTGGCTGACTGTATGAAGACTCAAAAGTATGAGGGATATGGTTGGTTTGGCAAAGTAAACATCTTGATTTACGCACCAGGTTGGAATGAAAATCCATATGCTGTTGAATCAATTGGAGGAGATAATACTCTATCAATAACTTCACGTTCAGAGAGAGGTAATGCATCTTTAGGCACCTGTAATAGTGGTCTTGATGAAACTGGTCCAAATACCGGACTATTTGTAGGTCGTCTGAAACTATCTGGTTATGATTATGATCTAACTGGTGATGGCGTTTTAGAGACTGCACTAGGTGGAACAAAATGTTCAAACTCTGCAATTGACGAATATGGAAAAGTTGAAACTGGTAGAGATGGAGCAGTTACTGTTTCTTGGCAATATGCTGATGACCCAGTCAAAAAAGTAGTTACCAGATCATTTTCTTATGGTTGGCAATTAGGTGAAATTAACTTTGTTGAAGATGCATATCAAATGGACGACACACTAGAGTTCAAGTTCTATGATCTTGACTTGTACAAAATTCCTGAAGACAAGATGGATTTGAATTTCAGAGTATATTCTGATTCAGATATGACTGGAATCACAATAGACACTCTTGATAACTGGAAATTCAAAAATCCATTCAAGTTCACAGTTCGCTCAGATATGGATTCACAAGGCAACATTCTGAAAGCACAACCTGGTGATAGAATTACTGTTGAATACGAAGACTGTACGCTACCAAAGAATGTAAATTACTTTGGTCTTGGAAATACAGAGTATTCAAAAGATGAATGTCTAACAATCAAGGCATACACAACCATCATCGGAAAATATCCAAGTGTAATTATCGAGTAAAATGTCCCACAAAAATTTCCAAACAACCTCTATTGGAATGAACAATAGAGAAAATTTTTTACTTTTACTAATTAATCAAAATCCCGGAATTCGATTCAATCAATTACTACGAAAATCAGGATTGAAGAACGGAGTTGTATCTCACTATTTGTCAAAATTACAAAAGGAGCAAAAAATCATCATCACTCGAACCAATCGAGTTTGCCATGTATTTCCATACGAGTTTTCATCTGAATTTGAAAAATTACTTGTTCGTTCATCTCAGGTAACATGTGGAATGATTCTTGGTGCACTAATTACCGGAGATAGGCTCACTTTTGCCGAGTTGGCTCAAAAAATACCAAAAAGCAAATCTACAGTCTCCTTTTATCTCTCAAAACTCGTATCTGATGGACTGGTCGAATTTTCTTTGTTTGAACGCAATAAAATCTATCGAGTGAAATCACAATTCTGCCTGGGAGTAATAGAGAATATTGCTAATGCCTTTTAGAAAAATTTACCTAATTTCAGATATAATTCGAAACATGTACCATCTAACTAATATTTCAAAATCGTAAAAAAATCTCATGAAACTAGTTCCTATTTTTGCAATTACTGTATTTTTTCTATTTTTTTCATCAAGTTACACATTTGCTGATTATTCATTTCCAACAAATTTCAAAAATGATATCAAGTACTATGCACTTGGAAAAATTTCAGATGAACGATTCATTCAATCTATGGAATCATTTTTGAGCAATCATGATGTACTTTCTAAACTTGACTTAATTGGAGACTCTTCATCAATTATCCCACTAGATGATTTTATTCAAGAGAGAAACGGTTGGCATGTAGATGAAGACAAAAAAAACAAACTTCCAAAGTGGGTCAAAGACCGTGCAATGTGGATTACTGCAGGAACCTTATCTGATGAACATTTTCTTAAAGTAATTTCTCATCTAAAAAATACAGGCTATTTGCATGTTGATGAATTTGAATTATTTATTCAACCAGAACAAAATTCAATGTCATTAATACCCCAACGTGAAGATATCAATTCTCTAACTGGAGAAAATGTTTGGAGTGTTTTAGATAAACAAAAAGATTTCAAAGCCGACATGGAAATACTTGATTCTTCCAAAGTTGTATTTAGAGACATATCTAGAGTGTTTGAGCCAACCAAATACAAGTACAAGATTCCAACAATTGAGATAGATGTTGTAGAATTTTCAAAATTCACATCTGTTGAAAAAAGATTTGAAATTCTTGATATCGATTCAAACATTTTGGAGAATTCACAATATTCTTCAACAATTATGGGTGAAAATTTCCTCACGGGTGATCTAAATGATATGATTAATTGTAATTTCAATCAAAATAATCAGGGTGGATTTACAATTTGCCATTATGATTCCTATGTAGTTAAAGTCATGTTTTATGATCCATATTCTGAATATTTTGAATATTCCAATGCAAGTCACTCGCCACAAACAGAACCAAGTTTTCTAATTGCTGAACTTATCTTAAACAAAATATCTGAACAATCACATACCGATAACTTGATTGAACTTGCATCAAACCTCAAAAGCAATATTTCAAATTCCGTAACTGAAAAAATAACTGATGAACCACAATTCAACAAAGTAGAAAAATCAAATGGTGAGAGAATCAAAATTTTTGGTATTGAACAATTTTCTTGTCAAAAAGATGACTTTGGATTTTTAACACTGTCTGGAATCTTTAACAATGATTCAATACCTAAAGATTCAATTCAAGTCAAAATTTCATTTTTAGATGAATCAAAAAATACAGTTTCATTTTCTAAATTACAATTAAATGACCTGCATGAATTTGAGTCAAAGAGATTTTTTGGAATGACCAAGCCTAACTTTGATTTTCTTTACTGTAATGCCGAAATTACAAATTAAATAATTCTCTCAAATGCATTAATGGTATTTTCAAATTCATCTTTTGTAGGTTCGTACTTTGCATAACCCACACTTGCACACATGAATGTGTGCTGCTTTATCTGGTCTTTTTCTGTAATGTTTCCTTGAGTCAAATAATCTACCAACTCATAGTTTGAAATTTCTTTAAGAATTCCTAGCTTTTGTGAATAATAGTACCTAATTGCTGCAGACAAAACATCAAAGGCATGTTTGGAATTATTTTGTCTGTATGTATTTCTTGAAATCTCTAAAAGTTGCATTGTCTTTTCTTTGAAATCTTCTTGAGGTTTTTCATACTCTATTTGTGGCAAAAGTATGGTCTTACGATTTGAATTTCTCTTGAATATGTAATATCCAAACATTCCCAATGCTACAAACACTGGAATAATCCAAAATACTGCCATTTCAGGCACAATTTGAGGTACAATTGAGTTGTTAGGATTTGACTGTATCAAATCACGTATTCTCTGGGTGTCTTCAAATCTACTTGTTTCTGATTGTGGGATATTGAATGCAAAGATGTCATTTGTATCTTGAACTGATGGATTCTGCAATGATGAACGTACATTAATTTCTGAAAAAATTTCATTTTGTAATTGTGCGGTCTGTCCACTCAAACTCTCTAGTAATTTTTCTTGAATTTGATCAGGTGAGAGATTCAACGCATTTGGTGAATATACTCTCAAATCAATCTCTTGTCCGCTTCCAGAACGTGCAGCTTCTACAATTAATTGACGACAACCAGTACATTTCATTGGTGAAAAGATGTCATTTGGAATACTTTCCAAATCATCAAGCGAGTATCCTCTCTCTAAAACAAAAATCTCTAAATTTGAATTTGGATTAAAATCTAAACTTCGTCCATTGATAATGTATTTTGAATTTCCAATTGGATCAAGCAAAGCTTCTGCAACCTGAACATAACCGTCTGAGAATCTATCATAGTACTTGATTTTATGTTTGAAATTATCATCTTGCAAATCTTGTTGTTCAATTAGTAATTTGTTTAATGCTTGTCCTTCAGGCGAATCAATAGAAATTTTGTAATCTCCTATGGCGTAACTATTTCCTGTTACAAATTCTGTATAATGTTGACTAGTCTCTTGAATTTCTTCATCAGATGTTATTGGATTTTGAGGCTGAATTTGATTCTTGATTGCAATGTCTTCTTTAATTGACTGTCCTTCAATCGTCCAGTCAATTATCAACTCATCTGCAAACGCAAAATTGATAGGAAATAAACACAATAAAAATAAAAAAACTAATTTTCTCATTTATGGTGATTCCAAATATTTTCACTTTAATGCCATTGGTACATTCTTCAAATGGACCAGTTTAGATTAATTATCAAATGTCCTCAACAAAATATGGCTTTGAGGGCAAATGATGCATCATTTACCACAAACGATCAAGTAATTTCTGCTCTAAATGAGCAATCTCAGGCACACTCTGAGGTAATTTCTCAGATATTTTCTGAAATTTCCAAGTCCATTGTAGGACAAAAAGATGTAGTTGAAAAGATAATGGTTGCACTAATTTCTGATGGACATGTTTTACTTGAAAGTGTTCCAGGTCTTGCAAAGACCTTACTTGCAAAGACCATCTCTGACGTACTTGGAGTCTCTACTGTGAGAATTCAATTCACACCCGATTTACTTCCAGCAGACATTCTTGGAACTAAAATTTACAAAAAATCTTCAGAACAATTTGATATTGAGAAGGGTCCAATCTTTAATAATTTTATTTTGGCTGATGAGATAAATCGTGCACCCCCCAAAGTCCAGTCAGCATTACTTGAGGCAATGCAAGAAAAACAAGTAACCATTCATGGTGAGACATTTGCACTATCTGCACCATTTCTTGTAATGGCTACACAAAATCCAATTGAGAGTGAGGGAACATACAAACTACCTGATGCACAGGTAGACAGATTTGCAATGAAGATACTCATCTCATATCCGTCAATTGATGATGAAAAATCAATCATTGCAAGATTTGCATCAAGTAACGAGTCTCTAGTAAATCCAGTAATTACTTCAGACAAAGTAATCGAATTGCAAAAATTTTCCCAATCAATTTACGTTGATGAATCCATAATTAATTATGTAACTCGAATCGTTGATGCAACAAGAAATCCTCAAAATTACAATTTAGATTTGAAAAATGCAATAGAGTTTGGTGCATCACCACGTGCATCACTTTGGTTGATAAAAACTGCAAAAGCTTTGGCTCTAATTCATGGACGTGGATTTGTAATTCCTGAAGATATTAAATCAGTTGCACACGAAGTACTACGTCACCGAATAATTTTGTCATTTGAGGCAGATGTAAACAAAATTTCAGCAGACCAAATCATTGATACAATTTTAGAAAATATTCAAATTTCATAAAATGTCTGAACTTGCAAATTTGCTCTCAAATGTAAAAAATCTTGAAATCAAGACAAAGCAGATAGTTGAAGGCATGGATTCAGGCGACTTTA
>VMDM01000016.1 GCA_008080815.1 Candidatus Nitrosopumilus sp. | reverse complement strand
AGCTAAAGAAGAAAAGAAAGAAGCACCAGCTAAAGAAGAAAAGAAAGAAGCACCAGCTAAAGAAGAAAAGAAAGAAGCACCAGCTAAAGAAGAAAAGAAAGAAGCACCAGCTAAAGAAGAAAAGAAAGAAGCACCAGCTAAAGAAGATTAAAAATTAAATTTTTAAAAAAAATTATTCTAGTTGATACAAATCCAGTTCGCATTTGATACTGCAATCTGGTTTATCCCAATCCAATGTATTCTCTTTTGAGATCATTCCTAATGGATCATATTGATCAAACTTTGTCATTCCTTGAATTGATGAAAGCATGACAACTTTAGATTCATCACTTGTTGAATCCATTTCAATATGGGAACTTGATTCACCCACAATTCCTGTAGTTAGAGTAGAAATTGAATTGATTACACCCATTGGGATGTTATCTCCGCCTGTTACATAGAGAATTGAGCGTTTAACTGCATTTGGTGGTGCATTTTCATAAAGCATTTTGAGTGAATCTCTAAGTGATGTTTCCATGTCCAAATCTGCCTTGCTTGTAGAAATTACACTTGTTTCTGTATCTAATCCTGATTGAGATAATGATTTTACAACATGCATTACAGCATTGTTTCCAATCTCAAAGCAATCTTTTCTACTCAAATCTGGATTACTATCTAAAAGTGAATCATTGTCAAGAACAACTGCACAGTTGGAATTTTCTCTTAATCTTTTCAATGCAATTCCAGAATTGAAAATTCTGTCTTTTTCATTCTTGAATGGCATTACTGCAAATGAAATCAAGCCTGTGTGGCTCTCTTTGCAAATATCTGCAACTACTGGAGCAATTGCAGAGCCTGACTTGCCAGCCAAGTTAGCGAATAAAATTACTGTTTCATAGTTTGAAATTTCTGATTCTATTTTTCCTGCTTCCTCATAGGCACAACCTCTGATTAATTGAACAGATGGATTGATTACTGAATCTGTGTTTACTTTGATTGAATTCTCTGAGGTTAGATCTTTGGAATCATTACTAATTACTAGACAATCTGAATTAAGTTGATTTTTGGCTTGAATGGCTAATTTTGAGCCTGCACCGCCTACGCCTATAACTAAAATTGGTTCACGAATTTGATAACTCATTTCAGTAATTTTTCTCAGAATTCCATAAAAAACCTTCTTACGTTTTTTTAATCAAATTTTAGATCTAAAAAAATTAACCAGCGATCTGTCCAATAAGACTATTTTGTGTCACATCAGTAATCTTTACTTTCATGGATTGTCCAATCTCTACATTCTCTGGAACAAAAATTGGTTTGTATGCATAGTTTCTTCCTTTGATTCCTTCTTCAGTCTTTTCATCAAAGAGAACATCTCCCTCCCAACCGATCCACTTTTCATTGTTAGATAGTGATATTTTGTTGATCTGCTCAAAAATCAACTTGCTTCTTTTTTTGACTTCTTCCATATCGATCTGTTCCCATTCTGCAGCTTCCGTTCCAGGTCTTGCACTATATCTTGAGAGATTTACAACGTCCGGTTTTGTTTCATCTAAAAGCTCAACTGTCTTTTGGAAATCTTCCTTGGTTTCTGATGGGAACCCAACAATCACATCTGTTGAAATTGTAAAGTTTTCAAATCTCTCTCTTGCCTTTTGAACAATCTCTTTGTATGTTGCAGATGTGTGTCCACGTTTCATATCATGTAATACTTGGTCGCTTCCACTCTGAACTGGAATGTGTAAAAATTTGAAGACCTTTTCACTTTCAAATGATTCAATTAAATTATTTTTAATTCTGGGCATGTACATTGGATTCATCATTCCCACTCTAATCATGAATTTTTCAGGAATTTCTGAAACTGCATTAATCAGTGATGGTAAATCTGTTCCAATATCAAATCCATAACAACCATTATCTGTTGATGTGAGCCAAATCTCTTTACAACCATCTTTGATTTCAGTTTGAACCTGTCTTACAATATCTCCCAATCTGTAACTCGTCAAATCTCCTTTTGATAATTTAGTCTGGCAAAATGTACATTCACTAAGACAACCACTTGCTATCTCTACAATTCCTACTGCTGGATTGAGTCGGACTTTTGGTAATCCTACCTTGGACAAATCTGTATCTTCAAGTGCAATCTGTTTTGTGCCCTTTAGTGTAGCTTCTATAACTTGCAAAGTTTTTCCAAGTGAGTTTGGTCCAAGAAGACTTGCTTTCTCTGTAAATTTTTCTACAGTATCTTTTTCTGCTTTTGGCAAACAACCTGCAACAATTAGTGGTTTTGATTTGAGAGATTTTATTCTGTGAATCATCTTGTTTGCAGTAGCATCTTTGACTGAACATGTAACCACTACATTGAGGTCTGATTGAGAATCATCATCAACTAGAGTGTGTCCACCATTTAGAATTAATCCTGAAATCATTTCAGAATCTGCAAAGCTTGCAGAGCAACCATATGCTTCTACAAAGATCTTTGCCATGACTTAACCAAACAATGAATCGATTTCTTTGTTACTCAATAGTTTCTTTGAAACTACTAGTTCTCTGATTGTCTTTCCTGTCTTTAGTGACTCTTTGAATAATTCTGCTGACTTGAGATATCCAATTTTTGGAGTAAGTAATGTGACAATTACTGGGCTGTTTTCAATATCTGCTCTAAGTTTCTCTTTGTTTGCAGTCAAACCATCAATTAGATTTGCTGAAAATATTGGCAAAAAGTTCTTGAGCATGTCTGTTGATTCTAGCATACACTTGAGCATTCCAGGTAGCATTACATTTAGCTCAAACTGTCCACCTTGTGCAGCATATGAAACTGCAGTATCGTTTCCAATTACATTAAAGCAAATCATGTTCATACATTCAGCCAATGATGGATTTACTTTTCCTGGCATGATTGATGAACCTGCATGAACTGCAGGAATTCCTAATTCAGATAATCCTGCAATTGGACCTGATGCCATCAATCTGATGTCATTTGCGAGTTTTCCAATTTCTAGTGCAAGATTTCTTAGTGCACCTGATGCATTTGCAACAGCAAATTTACTTTGTAATCCATGTTGCATATCTGGTTCTGGTTTTAGTGGTAACTTTGAGATTTTTCCAAGTTCAGAGATTGCGATTTTTCTGTATCCCTTTGGTGTGTTTGCTCCAGTACCAACTGCAGTTCCTCCAAGAGCTACTTTTTGTAATTCTTTTTGTGCTGCAACAATTTGGTCTTTGGCTTTAGAAATTGATGTAACATATGCTGCAAACTCACTTCCCAGTGTTACTGGAAGTGCGTCCATCAAATGAGTTCTACCAATCTTTTTGAATGTTGAAAATTCTTTTGCTTTTTTGGATAGTGATTTAATCAAAATGTCTATTGCAGGAATTGTTTCTTTGAGATTCATCAAAATTGCAACATGCATTGCAGTAGGATATGTGTCGTTACTTGATTGTGACATGTTTACATGATCATTTGGGTGAAGGAACTCATACTGTCCTTTCTTTTTGTGTAAAATCTCTAAAGCTACATTTGAAATTACTTCATTTGAATTCATGTTAAATGCAGTACCTGCTCCTGAGTTAATCATATCAACTACAAATTGATCAACGTGTTTTCCTGCAAGAATTTTATCGCAAGCAGAAACTATAGCTTTACCTCTTTTAGAATCAATTGCCTTTGTCTTCATGTTGGCAATTGCAGCAGAGCGCTTTATCATGACAAATGCTTTGATAAGATTGTCATGAGATTGATGTCCTGTTACATGATATTGGTTGATTGCACGACCGGTAAAAGCACCATAGTATGCATCAGCTGGGATCTTTACTTTTCCCAAAGAATCTTGATCTAGTCTAAATTTCATAATTTCTTGAAATTTTTTACCCATTAATCATTCTTTTTCAAAAATACCGATCGTAGGCTGAAAAAATTTGCCAAATATTATATAGGCACTAGACATGATTTGAGCATGAATAAGCGCGTAAGCATGCTCTTTACAATTGCAGCAGTAGCTGTAATGGGAGCAACCTTATTCGGAAGCTCATACACACAAACCCAAATCGGTGGTCAATCAATCGACATGAACAAAATGGATGTCGATGTAATTGAAAAAATCCATCAAATGGGTGGTTTGCAGCTAGTAATGCCTCAAGCATTCGCTGATGTAGATTGTGGAAGCTTAGAAAATTCTGGAAGAACTGTTCATGACTTCCAACTAACTGGTGAAAGTGTTGAATTACCACTCTTAGGTGGTAAGACTTACAACGCAATGACCTTCAGTGGTCAAGTCCCAGGTCCAACTCTTAGAGTTACCCAAGGTGACGTTGTAAAGATGACACTTACAATCCCAGAAGGTGAAGTAACTGGACACGGTAACGATATGCACGCATCACAAATGTCTGCAAGTTACTTTGAGTCAATCAATCCAGGAGAGTCCACAACTTACTGTTACATCGCTGAAGCAGCAGGTATCTTCAAGTACCATTGTTCAGGTGTCAAGTTAATGGCAATGGACCAACATGTACTTTCCGGCATGTACGGAATTGCAATCGTTGACCCAGCCAACGGATACAAGAAATTGATGGTAGAGAAGACCAGCGGCAGTGGTGAATTAGACAGAAAATTCTACGATGCTGACGCATTAGAGTTCCAACTCCAATACAACCAATTGTACTTAGATGACAAAGGCAACTACAACGCAGTTGATATGTTTGCACATCATCATGATGCAGCAGTTGTAAACGGAATGCAATTCGGTTATGTACCAAACATGGCTCATAACTTACTTGTAAATGGCGATGTCAACAAAAAGATTTCAGCCGTCTTACAAGCACGTGATGGATTGGACTTGAAACAATACCAAGGACAATTATTGTTTGTTGAATTAGATCAACACGTAAGAATCTTCATTGAAAACCAAGGCAATGAACCAGTATTCTTCCACATTGTTGGAGAAATCTTGGACAGAGTTACTCAAGGTAACAGAGTTCAAGCTGGTGCAACTGAAACTTGGTTGATTGGTGGTTCCCAAGGTGCAATCGTTGACTTAGTATTCGATGAACCAGGTGTCTATGCAGCAGTAAACCATGATTATGCACAAATTTACACTGGTGCAGTTACAGTCTTTGTAGCAGGTGACCCATTCAACTTGAACCCAGTTTTAGTTGAGAAAGGTGTTATCCCAGCCCCAGTACCATCTTATGCATATGCATTGGGTAACCCAAGTGATGCAGTTCCTCCAATGGGACAAAACAGCATTGCTCACCCAGCAATCAACATTCACGGTTTATACACTGATGAAGTAGCTTCTGAATTACAAGAGAATGGTGCTATTCCATTATGGGAAGTAATTCCTGTAGTGGCAGAGATCCTAACCTCTTAATCATCTCTTTTTCATTTTTATTTTCTTAATGAATTATATGCCGTGGACCATGCAAAATTTTTATGAGTTTTAACGAGTCAGTTTTGATCTGTGACAAAGTAGATCCAGTACTAAACAAAATTTTAACAGATAATGGTCTTGCAGTCACTTATGATCCAGAAATTACCCCTGAACAAATTTTAGAAAAAATTTCAACATTCAATATTGTAATTGTTCGAAGCAGAACCAAAATCACAAAAGAGATGATTGACAAAGCAGATAATTGTAAAATTATTGGCAGAGTCGGAGTTGGTCTTGATAATATTGACCTTGATGCAGCAAAAGCAAAGAACATTCGAGTAATCAATGCAGTTGAAGGCGCAATGAATGCAGTAGCTGAATTGGTAATTGGATTAA
>VMDM01000034.1 GCA_008080815.1 Candidatus Nitrosopumilus sp. | reverse complement strand
GAAATTAAATCCCAAATGAATCCAAGAATCTCTTTAATCATGAGGCTAAATTACTCAAAATCTAGTTGAATTCGTGGGTAAAAATCAATTCAGAGTCGATATAGTGTGTTTTATCTACCCACCTCATATACCTGAAATAAAAACACATCACAAAATTTTAGATTTTGAGAATCTTAGAGACACCCATCTCTTTTGAAATCTTGTATACATTATCCACATACGTCTCTAGCTCTTTTTCATGAGATACCAAAACAATCTGCTCTGACTTTAGTTCCTCAAGCAAGTCACGAATCTTTTGCAGCTGGTTTTTGGAAAATCCATCAGTTGGCTCATCTAAAATTAACAAGTTTGACTTTAATGATTCAGATTCCTTTCTCATTAGTGAATTCAAAGTCAATCTATAAGCCAAAGCAATACTTGTCTTCTCGCCACCAGAAAGATAACTTACTTCTTGCTCGTATCCGTCTTGCTCCACTATTGGTGTAAAGTCCTCATCAATTCGTGACTCTTTAGTTGGATCTTCAACTAACATTGAATACCATCTTCTATAGGTCTCATTGAAATTGTGTCCAATTGATTTTAAGACTTGATTTTCAATCTGTGTAATGGTTGGAATGAAAAATTGCTCCAGCCATACTTGAAACTCTGATGTCTTTTTGTATTTGCTCTGCCACACCAAAGACTCTGCTACCTTTGATTCATTTTCACTCAATCTTGCTTTCTGGTCTGCAATCTTTTGTCCCAATCCTGCACGCTGACTGGAAATTGTTGTAATCTGTGTTCTATTTTCTTCTTCTTCTTTTTCTAGTTGAATTAATTTGGAATCAATGTTTCCAATCTTGATCAATTCATTTTCAATCTCTTTGAGTTGTGATTCACTCTGATTAATTTTGATTTGATTTGATTCTGTAATCTCTATGCCTGACTTTATCTTTGATTGAATCTTTTCTCGTCTCAAGACAATCTCTTGAGCTTGGACTTCTTTGCCCTCATAGTGTGCAATCTCTTCTTTGAGTCGATTGAGATACTCGACTGGATTGTCTTTGTAATTTTCATTCATTTGAGATGAAATTTGTGTGATTTTAGCCTCAACTTCAGCCAATTTTGCTGATTTTACCTTGTATTCCTCAATTCCAGGAATGATCTTTTGAATCTTTGAAATCTCCAAATCATACGAATCTATCTTGGAATTGACATCTTTTTCCTCTTTACTTAATTCAAAAAATGTATTTGTAATCTCTTTGAGTTCTGTCTCTAAATTGGCTGATTGATTTTGCTTGTCGCCAACTAGTGCATGATGGTGACTCTCTGTAATTACTTGCTTGCATGTAGGACATGCATTTCCTAATTTTGTGAAATTTTCAATCTCTTTGTCTAGTGTTCTCTTTTCTGTCTGCTTTTCTACCTGACTTGTCTTTATTCCATCTAACTTTGATTTGATATCCTCATAGTGTCTTGACAAAATTGTCTTTTCAGTTTCCAGTTCCTTGAGTGCTGCACTCATCTCATCTGAATCCAAGTTTGTCTTCTCCCCCATTGTATCTTTGATTCGCAAAATATCATCATTAATTGAATTTTCTACTGATTGCAATGAAATTAGTTCATTGTTAATGTCCTGGTATTTTTTTATCTCTGAATTTATCTCAGAGACACTCATATCAGTCTCTGGCTTTACAATCTTTTCTAGTTGCTCTAGTTTCTCATTGTCTTTTTTTAGTTCAATCTCAAACTCTGCAAATTCAGATTCTATATTTTCTAACTCTCGATTATACATTGCAATCTCTGATACTATGGAATCTTTTTTTGATTCAAGACGAACTCTGTCTGTCTTTTTTGCACGCAAATCATCTAGTCTCTTTTTGAAATCCTCTGAAATTCTCTGAGATACTGTAATCTTTTTTTCTAGTTCTTCAAATTGTGCAGAATCAGTTTCAATTGATTTTTTCAAATTACTAATTTCATTTTCAATCATACTTTGATTGCTGAATCGCTCTTTGAGAATTCCCACTTTGGTTCTCAATTCAATTTGCAACTCTTTTGCATTACCTAGTGCGATACTGTAATCCTCAATTCCAAATGCCTTTCTGATTGTCTCTTTTCTCTTTTTGGGGTCTGCAAGTACTTCCTTCATTGCCTCTTGAGGCGTAAAAATTGCGTACCTGAATATGCGACTCTCGGCTTTTGGGTCTGCAGGCTCGTTGAATTTCAGAATTTCAAGCACTTTTTGCTTTAATTCTGAGGCTGATAACGGCAATTCAGCGCCATTTACCCTCAACCACGATTTCTTTGAATCCTGACCTACTGCGTCATTTTTTCTCAATAAAGTTCGCTTGATTGCATACTTGTCATCACCTACTGCAAAATCCAAAATCACTGAACCTGAGTCTGCCTTTTTTGCCAAGAGAGCTTCTGGTTTTTGTGAACCCAATCCAAACAATGCAAACTCTATTGCCATCAGAACGGTTGATTTTCCTGAACCAATGTCTCCTTCAAAGAGTGTGATTCCTTTAGGAAATTCAATCTCTTCGTGCTCGTAGCTACGAATGTTTTCAATAATTATTGAATTAAGAATCATCATCTACTCCCAAAATTGCCAATGCATTTTGTTTGATTCTTGGAATGTACTCGTTCTTTTTCTCTGTAGACAAAACTGGTTGTCCCAATTCACGTAACAACTTTTTTGCCAATTCCACTCCTTCATTTCCAACCAAATGTCTCTGCTCCAAATGTGCAAACTGTCCAATGTTTTCAAAAAAGACATTTGTCTCTACTTCGTCTTTGCTTGAACCTTTGGCTTCAGTAATTGCAAACTCTCGTGAAGTCAATTGATTCTTTGAGATATTTACAACAAGAGAACCTGATTGAGAAATTATTTCTCTAATGGAGCCAAGATCCACATCTGAAGTTTTACCTGACATCAACTCACCCTGAACCTTGATAATCACTACTTTGTTTGATACATCAAGGTCTCTAGTTTTTTCACTTAGTTCTGAATTTACTGATTCAGGTTTTCTATTGTGTGCATCAACTTCAATTATTTGATAATCTGTATTACTCACTGGAACAAACTCTACTGAATTTACCTCACTATCAAAGTCAACTAGAACGTAACCCCTCTTCATTCCTTTTGCATTTTCTTCCAAATCAATGTGAAATCCTGCAAATGGCGTTCCAGGATACACAACATGTGGATATTGCTCAAAAGACTGGTGATTGAATTTGTGCATATGTCCGCCTGCATAATAGTGAAATCCTTGAGGTAGTAGAGACAGTGGCATATGGTCTCCGTCCATGCCTGATTCCGTCTTTAAATCTGCGATTCCACCATGAAATAGAAAGATTTTGAACCCAGATTCGCCCTCAAAGTTACTTCTATCAAGCTTTTCATACCACTCTCGGTCTCGACCCACCTTCAATCCAGAGAGTCCTGCAAGCTTGACTCCAGTTTTTTCATCTGTCATAAATGACAAAGAGATTGTTCCATCTTCATTTGATTTTGGTATGGTGACTTTTTTCAAGTATCCAATTTCAGCCAACAAATCAATTACAGAGTTTGAGATTGGAGAGAAATCATGACTGCCATAAACAACATACACTGGAATTCCTGCATCATGGACCTGCTTGAATTTTGCAAACGCATACTTTTGCACTCTCATCTCTGGAATGTTTACATGAAACATGTCTCCAGGAATTAAAATGAAATTTACTTTTTTTGAAATACAATCATCTAAAATATTTTCAAAAACTTGTTGCTCTATTTTTTGTAGTGACTCGTTTTTCTGAAATCCCAGATGTATATCTGAGAGATGTGCAAACTTTAACTAAAACACCTCAGTCTTTACAGGATTTGTTTTTGGAGTGGAATTTTTTACCACCTCTTCAAAGAGTGGGATCTTTATTGGCATTGCAAATGGCACAAAGATACTAGTTACAATTGCCTCACCTTTATCCAAACTTGCAATGTTCTTGTCATCTTCAGATAAATCCTGAGAAGCTGATGCAATAATTGCCTCTCTTTCTTGCTTCATCTCGTTTCCTAAAATTATCTTTGTATTCATGTTTGCAAGAATAGTTCGTGGTATGACACTACTTAGTTGTGTGATTGCAGTCAATCCAACTTTGAATTTACGTCCTTCTTTGGCAATTGTGGCATAGATGTTGTTGTTCTTTGATTGTAGTACATCTTCACCAATTACACGTGGTGCCTCTTCAATCACAATGGTTGCAACTGGTTTTCGCTCAATCTGACCGCTTGCTTTTGCGTCCTTGTATTTTTCAAGTAATCTAGAGGCAATAATATTTCCAACAATTAATTCTGCTTCATCACCTAATCGTGATGTATCTAAAACTACGACCTTGCCATTTTCAATATCTCGAACTATATCGTCCACTGTAGTCATTCCCTTGTTTGTGCTATCAAAGACGTGGTGACGCGAAAAGATGATTCCTTCTTCGTTCTTCTCCAGGCTCAAAAGCAGGCGTAATCTGCGCTGAACAACCATCATTGTGGCTGCTGAAAACTCGCCTCTTGATGGGGCGGTATTTTCAACTCCTAATGCAGTCACATCAGTTAACATCAACTCGCGAATCCAGTTGAATCTGTGTTGGCGAAATGCCATTCTGATTGCATCAAACTGGGGATTTGAAAACTCGACAATTCCCTCAAAGTGTTCAGGGCGAATCGTCTGCAAATTAATTGATAATCTATTTGCCCCTACTGGTGGATTCTCTGGGGTATAGTAAACAAGATTGTCTCGAGCATTTGGGTGGTCTTTGAGTCCCAATCCATTTCGTCCAAAATATTCATCGTGTGCATCTAAAACCAATGCACCAACTTTGTTTGTATCTAAAACATGCCATAGTATGGTTTTAACTAGATTTGATTTTCCACGACCAGTTGTTGCCGGAATCAATACATGATGAGAAAATACATCTTCTGCTGGCAACCAAACTTCAGCTTCCTTGATTACTTTGCTTCCACTTCTAATGTGTCCAACAAAGATAGAGTCTTTTTGTTTTTGTAAAAATTTGAGATCCTCTCTTGAAATTAATCTCACTTTGTTGAAGAAAGGTGGTAATGACTTTGGTAGATTTACATCACCATTACTTTTGATGACTCGTGCAAGTGGCTTGATTCTAGCTAGAACATAATTTACAAACTCTGGTTCGTAAAAGTTTGCATCAACTACTCCTTGCTCCAAATTTACTCCTGCCATCATCTGCTGCATTCTTTCTTGAATCTGACTGCCATACTCTAGTGCAAAAATCTGTAAAATCAAAAATGAACCATTCTCTTCGGAGACCAACAAATCTCCAATCTCTAAATTGGTTCCAGCCTTTTGTCTAATTACAATGTCTCCAAACTTGCCACCAACTACTTGTCCTACAATTTGTAAATCGTCCATCAACTAGTCACCTCGTTTAATCTATCATGAGCACTCAGACTGGCACTATATTTCTGTAGTTTCTTCCATTCTGGTCTTTTGAGCATTTCAGCCATTACAAATCCACGATACATACTGAGCTCATCCATTCTCACTTGGGCAAATCTGTCAGCATCAATTGCACCATATGGATATCCAATCATGGCTACATCTTGCGAGTTTTCAGCCAAACTTGCAAGCACGGAATTGAGTTCCTCAGGCGTCATTTCCCCAAATTGCTCACGCAATATCTCGAATCTAAACACAAATCTTGATTTTTCATGAAACTTTACTGCCAACATAAACCCTCTATCATCAGCAGATACTTCTTCAGCCACTTTGACATACCATTTGCCAAATGGAACTGCTTCTGAAATCTCTTCAACTCTTGCAAGTAACGGGTCACCTGATTCTGTAATCAGTCTACTGGTCTTTGCCAATCCACAAATAACTACTCCTTTTTCAATTGCTCTATCATACAATCTATTTGCATATCTAATTTCATTTTTGAAATTTGTCTGCAGTGAACCGTCCATAACTAGAACGTCTCCTTTCTCCAACTCATTTTCTAAAACATGCAAAGCTAACTGCCACTCTGCAAATCTTCGACCCAGTGAGTTGAGTCTTGCACCTTGTAGAACTGAAGTACTTTCAGTGTTTGATGTCAAATCAGATTCTGATGGAAGATATCTCTTGTCATTTTCAGTATGAGGAAATAACTTTGTCTCGTAACTAATTGTCTTTTTTCCTTTGAGTGTGGTAATGTTTGATGTAACATAAGAGAGAAACTGGACTCGTGGATTCTCTTTTGGTTTGACTCTGTTTCTTCCCTGGAATATTGAAAAGTAAACTCTGTTTAGTGTGATCAAGAAATTCGGAGAATCTTCTAGTGGACCGTCACCACCATCAACAAAAGCAATCTTGCGCAAGTTTGCAGTTGGAGTTATCTGGCAAAACTCTGAAGGAATAATTGGAAACTGTTTTCCTTTACCATTATTGAGAACAACGTCAGAGTGTTCTTTTTGAGATAGATGTGTTCCTAGTTGTTCAATTAGACTCTTTATTGGATCAGTAGACATGCAAATTTTCTCCCATAATGAAGGTATGATACTTTGGTTGTGTAATAATCTGACTGTTAGTTATCTGCAATTTCACATGTTTCACAAATTTGAGCCGATCTGAGATGTATTAAGAATCATGATAATAGTATGCATACTGTACATACCATTATCG
>VMDM01000004.1 GCA_008080815.1 Candidatus Nitrosopumilus sp. | reverse complement strand
GGACATGAATCATAGTTGTCTAGTAATCCATCACCGTCTGAATCATAGTAAGTTAGTTCACCATTTGAAATATTATCAGGACACCCATCATCATCTTGGAATTTGTTGTATGTTTCTTTTACAGTAGGACAGTTATCCAAGTGATCAGGAATTGCATCAAAGTCAGTATCAAACCATGGAACAAAATCAGCAGGACAGCCATCAATAATTCCATCATATTGAGGATCATAATCTTCTAAAAGATGAGGACATTGATCAATTTCGTTTGGAACACCATCACCGTCATAGTCATTAGGTGCTGCAAAAACAGTACTAGGAACAAATCCAATTGATGCAGTAATTAGGAACAATATTGAAAAGAGGAATTGTTTTTTCATTTTTAGTTCTCCAAATCAGCTAGAGAATCAGGACAACCGTCTGTATCAGCATACTTGTTCCATGTTTCTGGCTCAGATGGACATTGATCAATAGAGTCAGCAATTCTATCACCATCTAAATCTGCCATTACATCAAATCCAGGAATAGAATCCACACAACCGTCATAATCCAGATATTTGTTCCATGTTTCTTTCTCAGTTGGACACATATCCATCACATCAGGAACTCCATCTGAGTCGGAATCAGACTGTGAGTCAAATGAATCAGGACAACCGTCTGTATCTAGAATTCCATTATAATTTTCTGAAACAAGTGGACAATCATCATTTACATCTGAAATTCCATCATTGTCAGAATCTACAACATATGATTTGGAAACAGTATCAGGGCAACCGTCATCATCTTGGAACATATTGTATGTTTCTTTAGCAGAAGGACATGCATCTATAGAATCCGGTAAACCATCTTGGTCACGATCATGTTTTACAATGTAATCATCTGGACAACCGTCTGTATCTAGAATTCCATTAAATGTCTCAGGTTGGGAAGGACATCTATCATTAATGTCAATTATTCCGTCAGAGTCATTATCAAAAGCATTTTTGTTATCAGATGTGTTATCTGGACAACCGTCAGTGTCTTGGAATTTGTTATAAGTTTCAGGAATTAGGGGGCATGCATCTGCATCATCATCAATTCCATCAAAGTCTGAATCAGTTGTAGTCAAATATGGAGGATAATCAGGACAACCGTCAGTGTCTTCATATCCATTGAATCTTTCAGCTGCTAATGGACATGCATCTGCAGAATCAAATATTGTATCACCATCACTGTCAATTCCAGTTGGTGTATCAGGACAACCGTCTAAATCATTGTATCTATTCCATGTTTCAGGTTTTGTTGGACATTTATCATCGGCATCAGCAAAACCATCCATATCAGAATCAGTCAGAGCGATATCTGGACAACCGTCAGTGTCTTGGAATCCATTAATTACTTCAGAATCTAATGGACATGCGTCATGAATATCTGCAATTCCATCCCCATCAACATCTCCTGAAACTAATCCTGAAATAGTGTCAGGACAACCGTCATCATCTTGGAACATGTTGTATGTTTCTTTAGAATTTGGACAATTGTCTACATTATTCAAAATACCATCAAAGTCATTATCACCAGAATCAAAGGAATCTGGACAACCGTCTAAATCATTAATTCCGTTTAGGGTTTCTGGTTGTGATGGACATAAATCAACATAATCAGATATTCCATCATTATCAGTATCAGAAATTAATTTACTTACAACAATGCTATCAGGGCAACCGTCAGTGTCTTGGAATTTGTTAAAAGTTTCTTGTTCATTTGGACATGCATCTGCAGAATCTAAAATTCCATCACTATCAGAGTCTTTATCAGATGAATATGGTGGAATATCTGGACAACCGTCAGTGTCTTCAAATCCATTGAATCTTTCTGCAACCATGGGACATGCATCTGCAGAATCTAAAATTGTGTCACCATCAGAATCATCAGGATTTCCACTGTAAGAAAAAGTATCAGGGCAACCGTCTAAATCTGCAAATCCGTTAAAAGTTTCTTGATCATTAGGACAAGTATCAAAAGTATCTGCAATTCCATCTCCATCAGAATCTACAAATGACTTTTCATTAGAAACCATTGATTCTGCAATAATTTTAACACCTACACTTGAAAAGTCTGAAGTTATCAAAGAATCAGGGCAACCGTCAGTGTCTTGGAATTTGTTAAAAGTTTCTTTTGCATTTGGACATTGGTCGACTGAATCATTAATTCCATCATAATCACGGTCAACATAATAGTCGTATTCAGGACAACCGTCAGTGTCTGTTAATCCATTGTAGGTTTCTTTAATCGTTGGACAATTATCTCTAAAATCAGGAATTCCATCATTATCAGAATCAATTACACTACCTGCTCTTCCAGCAACAGAAGAATCAGGGCAACCGTCAGTGTCTTCAAATCCATTGTAAGTTTCTTGAACATCAGGACAAGCATCTAATTTATTTTCAATACCATCACCATCAAAGTCATTCCATTGGACCAAATCTGAAGGACAACCATCTTCTGCACCAACATAATCTTCAACTAGTCTAGGACACAAATCCATAGAATCTTCAATTCCATCGCCATCAAAGTCATCAATAGCAAATGAATAGTTAATTGGGATACTAGTAACAGTAGCTACAAAAAGCAATAAGAATGGAAAAATCTGTATTTTTTTCAAGTCCTGTAGTTTACAAAGAATTCCAATTATTAAACCTCACGCCTAAATCATCAAAGAATTCTTGATTTCAAATGATTAATCTCAAAATCTCGATCAATTTAATTAAAGTAGAACCAGAAAAGATACGTTGAGTTGTTCTGGAGAAGTAGTTGAATCAGAGGATAGACTTATTCAAATTAGACCTGCAATTTCAGAGCAATTAAAAAAAGCAAAGTATGGAATTTCTGATCACTCCACGGTGGAACTTTGTCACTGGACAAAAAAATCATTCAAACATGAAGGAAGTTGTTACAAACACAAGTTTTATGGAATTTCAACTCATAGATGTATGGAATTTTCGCCAGCAGGAATGTATTGCGAAAATAGATGTGTTTATTGTTGGAGACCAATGGAATTTTATGACTCTATGTCAATGGAACCTGATAAAGTCGCAGAACCAGAAGATATTTTAAAAAATTTGATGGCTGAAAGAAAAAAACTGATCAACGGATATTATGGAGATTCAAGAAATGATAAACAAAGATTAGACGAATCACTTTTGCCAAGCCACTATGCTATTTCATTGTCAGGCGAACCAACAATGTATCCAAAATTACCAGAATTGATCAAGTATCTTAATTCTCTTGAAGCAACAAAATCAGTTTTCTTGGTTACCAATGGTCAAGAGCCAGACATGATTAAAAGATTACAAGATGAAGAAGCATTACCTACACAATTGTATCTATCAACTAATGCAGCAGACTATGAATCATTCATTAGAATTAACAAACCAAAGTATGATGACTCGTGGGAAAGATGGAATCGAACATTAGACATGCTAAAAGATTTGAATACGAGAACTGTTCTAAGAGTAACTCTAATTAGAAATTATAATGACAACAAAGAAATGATTCCCAAATTTGCAAAGATGTTTAGAGAATCTAGCCCAAACTTTATTGAAATAAAATCATACATGCATATAGGAAGATCTACAAATAGATTAGAGCATTCAAACATGCTCGAGATGGAAGAAGTAAAGAATTTCAGTCAACAAGTTGCAAAAGAAAGTGAAATATTTTCAATTATGGATGAAAGTATTGTTTCAAGAATTTCAGTTCTACAAAACAATCAAAGATTCATTGACCGGTGGATTCCAACATATCAAGGTACCATTTAGAAAATTTCTTTAAAGATTTTGATCTATGTGAAAAATTATTTTTAATATTTGTTTGACCCATGGTATTTTTTGAGTTACTTGGAATAAAGATAGGATCATATCCCCAACCATTTCCTTTAGATGAAAATGAGATTTTTCCTTTTAACTTTCCTTCAAATGTTTTTGTGATTTTTTTATCACAATAAGTAATTAATGAAAAAAATGTAGCATCACGTTTTGTTTTTACAAGATTCAAGATTCCTTTATTTCCAATAGTTTTGAAAACATACGACGAATATGGTCCAGGAAAACCATTTAGTGAATCAATAAACAGACCAGCGTCTTCAATGATTAATGGTTTTTTGAATTTTTTAAAAGCATCTTTTGCTTTTCTTTCTGCAATATCTTTTAGAGAATTTGATTGAATTTCTTCTAATTCAGAATTTATGAATTTAATTTCAATTTTAAGACTGGCAAGAATTTGGCTTACTTCTTCAAATTTATGAGAATTCGATGATACAAAATAAAGATTAGACGACTTGAGCATATCTTCCTCGACTTTCAATTTCAGAGACAAGAATTTTGATTTTTTCGCAATATTTTGAACCTAGAATAGAAGAGTATCCAGATAGAAAATTTTTCCAACAGGTTTCCATAATTTTTGCATGTGCACTGTTTAGGATTTCTTTAAACAATCTAAGATCAACTGCGTGATCCTCGGGTTTAATTGAATTTTGAGAAAGACCAAAATCAATTACATAGATATTTTTTTGAAAATAGAGAAAATTAGATGTAGTCAAATCACCATGCATTATTCCATTTTTGTGTAATTTACCAACTGCAATTCCAATGGATTTAGATAACTTTGTAATTTGTGACGGAGATAAATCATGAACTGGAGTTCCAGGAATTTGTTGCATAGTTATTGAAGAATTTTTAAGATTTACAAAATACACAAGGGGCGTATGAACACCAGATGATTTTGCTTGAGAAATAATTTCTGATTCTTTAATGGTACGATGTTTTCTAATTTTTTCATCTAGAGAAGAATTTCTATAAGTTTTTTTCTTTCGAATTTTTAAAATTGCATTAGTATTTTCCCATTTTGTTTGATAAATATCGGCTTCTGCTCCTTTTTTGAGTAATTTCATTAACGTTATATTCAAAAGAATTCAATAAAAAGTAATCATGGATGATGGAGAACAAAGACTCAAACAAGAGGATTGTAGTGAAGATTCATTAGGTTCAGGTATCCTTACTTTAACTTCAAAAAGAATTGCATTTGATAAAACACGTGCAAGAATGATGGATTTTTCAAAACATATGGGAGATACAATTTTAGATATTCCTCTTGAAAATGTAAAAGAAATTTGGAAAGAAGGACTATTTATGAAAAAAGTTTGTTTCAAAGTAGATAATGAAGGTGAAGAGAAAATCTACAAGTTTGGAGTTTTTAATACAAAAAGCTGGCTAAAAAGTATTGAAGAAGCAAAAAAATAGTTTTTAAAAACTAGTATTCCACTTTAACAGAATCTAATCGCCAAGATTGAGTAACGAATGTTTTATCAATTGAAACTCCTTTTTTCACTTGAGATTCCAACAGTCCAGTCCAACAAATTTGACTGCCACAGTCACCCGCATATTTGAGAGGAACTACAAAAAATTTTGAATTGTGTCTCTTACAGACATCTTGCAGCATCTCAGATAGTCGTTTGTTTGCAGCAACACCACCTACAACCATCAATTCATTTTTTTGTGTAAAAGATAATGCTCGTTCTACAGCTTCTGCAATCATTGCAAATGCAGTCTCTTGTAAAGAGTAACATGCATCAGCTTTGTTTTGTTTTCCAACAGTTTTTGTTGCAGAAAGTAATCCTGAAAATGATACATCATTTCCTTTTACAGAATAGGGTAACTGGACATAGTTTGAGCTAGATGATGCAAGTTCTTCAATATTTCTTCCACATGGAGAAGCAAATCCTAGTGAACGACCAAACTGATCTAAAAGTTGACCCAATGTAATATCCAGAGTCTCTCCAAAAACTCTCCATTGTTTATTGAGAAATGCCAACAACATTGTGTGTCCACCTGAGACTAGTAGTACAAGTGGATTTTTTGCACCTGTGAGTAATTTTCCTAATTCAATGTGACCAATTGCATGATTAACCGGATATATTGGAATTTTGTAAAAAGATGCCAATGAACGTGCGACAACTGCACCAACACGCAAGCAAGGACCAAGTCCAGGACCACCAGCATAAGAGATTAAATCCAAATCAGTAATTTTTACATCTGCTTCATTTAGACATTCAGATAAAACTTGAGGACTATTTTCAATATGATGCCTTGATGCTTCTCTTGGGTGAATTCCCTCACCATCTGCAGGCTTGTAGATTTTTCTTACATCGGATAAAATTTTTCCAGATTTTCCAGATTTTTCAATAACTGCGCATGAAAAAGTATGAGCAGTACTTTCTATTCCTAAACCTAACATACTATCCTCTACTAAGAGTGGACACTATTTTAATCACATCACCGTTTTTGAGTTTTTGTTCCCCACTGATTCTTTGTTTTGTCTTACAATCAATTGCATGTAAAAATCCTTTAGCAATATCTGCATGAATCATTGCAGCCAAGTCTTTAGCAGTTGAATCCTGAGGAAGTAATTTTGCATCTGGTAATATGACACCATCTTTGTTTGTTAGCTTGTTTTCATCTTCAACTGGATACACTACAATGAAATTAAGAGAATCAAATACTGCATGATTCAAAATCTTTTGGACACCAGTGGAATTTATTTTTGAAAAAATATTTTTCACAAGTTCCAATGCTTTTTGTTGTGGAAGAGGAATTTCTTTTTCAGTTGAAATAGAAAAAGATTCATCTCCAGGATAGTAAGAGACAATCCCAGCTTTTGCTGCTTTGCGTAAAAGTAACTCAGTTTCGGCACTACAAGGAATTACTTTATCAGAAATTTTATTTAAAATATCCAAATCTTTGCACAAATCTGCCTTGTTTGCAGCAATTACCATGGGTTTTGAATTTTTTCTTAATTCTTTGGCAAAATTTTGTAAATCTGATTCTTGCCATTCTTTTGGTGGTTTTGTTTGTAGAGATGTTTTCTTTAATACATCTTGAACTTGAAATTCTTTGATTCCAAGACCAGAGAATCTTTTTGTAATTCCATCTGTAATTTTTGCTCTTTTTTGATCAATTTCGCGAATAATTTTTTCCCAATCTCGTTTCAAAATATCAGCAAACCATTGATCAAATTCATCTTGAACAAATTCAATATCCTCCAACGGATCATGAGTTCCAGGCGAGACAGGTTGTCCTTGAATGTCAGTAGTTCCAGCAATATCAACAACATGAATCAAGA
>VMDM01000036.1 GCA_008080815.1 Candidatus Nitrosopumilus sp. | reverse complement strand
TCATCAATGGAACCTTCTGCCCACCAGCCTGCGTTATTTTTAACCCAGGTTGGAACCTCTGCATGTGCAAATGAGGCTGCGGATGTTACAAGCAAAATTGCTGCGATTGCAGTAATTGCTGTTTTCATAAGTTGTGGAGTGCAATGATTCTATATAAGCTAGTGCCAATAGAATTTCTAGTGGTAAATAACCCATATTTTGCTAGTGGTAAGATCAAAAAATAGTATGGCTCTTTAAATGCAATGGATATCGCGATTTTTTAATGACGATGCAAAAAATTCCATCACAAAAACAAAGTCAAAGACTTTCAGAGGAATCTATTTCAAAATTTGCATTAGACAGATTTAATGAGGTAAAAAAATCACGAAAATTATCTGAACTTGCATCATATCATTTTGTGAATCGATTTTTGATCAAAGTTCATGATTCTGAGGAATTTGAGATGGTTGAAAAAATTATCAAAGATTCAAAAAATGGAGTTTTTTCATCATCAGTTGCGGAATATGAAAAACATTTGAGGATTGCTTTAACGAAATTACCAACAGTTCAATCGCATGTAGATGTAATCATGCAGATTTATGGGCATTTTGCTTCTTATTTGGATTCATACGAAAAGGAACGAATTTTTAGTTTAATTGAAAAATTCAAAAATGAAGAAATTTCAGTTGGAATTATGCTTTCATCAATTAATCCAATAATTTTCAGAATTGATAATTTATTTTTGACATCACAGAGTTACTTTTTGTTATATTCAGAGCCAGAAATGAAAAACATTTTCAAGTAGTATTTAGAAAAAATCACTTAATGTTTTCTGACGTAACAAATCAAAAATTTTTCCATGAGATAACCATTCTACTTTACTAATGCTCAAGTGGGCAACAGCCAAATTAATTGAATCATCTAGCGAATCTGCAAAAATTGGGACTTGGGACATTGCATGACGAATGCCTTCTCTAACCTGCCATACGCCTACTGGGATAGAATATTCTGGTCTAATCTCTCTAAAAATAATCACACCAGATTGAATTTGGTTTTTCTCAAGATATTCTAAAACTCCCAATTTTGCAGCAAAATATGCCCCAGCAGTTTCAGGAGGATGATCAATTCCACGAGCATCTTCAGAATCAGAGCCAAATCCAAGGGATTCACCAGAAAACCAGGCTTCAGTAAACTCGTAAATCCACCTGTGAGGAAATAAAATTACAGAAAAATAATTACCAAGATGTGAAAATGAAAAAACTCGACAAGAGTCAATTAATGGATATTCGACTATTTTTTCTATAAGAGATTTTGTAATAATGTCATCAGTTGCAGTGATACTCCATTTAGTAGGAACAAGTTTTCTATGTTGTCCCATCATTCCAATACTGAAACATTTTTGAATTTTTGATATGTCAATACCTGAATTATATAATTGAACAACGGCATCTTGAGCTTTAAGATCATTATCGTAAAACACTTTTTCAATGGTTCTAACTGATGAAGTACCAGAAAATTTTGCATTTTTAATTATCCCAGAAGGTCCAAATGGAATACTTTCCCCATCTAATGAAATGTTAGATGATGGAGATTTATCAAAGGTAATTTCCGAATCAGACGGCTTTGAGGACATTGAAAGTTCTTGTAGATTTTCTATGAATCTTCCTTCAGTAGTATGTATAGATAATTTTTGAATTCCTCTAACAAGACTTAATCTAAAATTTACAATCTCTTCTAGAGATTTTCCACTCCATTTTTCAGGAGAATCTAAAATTTGTGTATCTCCATGAATTGGAGGAACTAGAGGTCCAACAAATACTTGCGGATAATTGTAAGAGCCAATAAAGACGGATGGAGGAGAAGTTCCACTGAGGTTTTCTGAAGAAAATAAATTTCCATATTTTGAAATATTTTCTTGCCATTTTTCAGCAATTGATCTTCGAATTTCTTGAGAATTGGGCATGATTTACATGAATTTTTATTTTGTATTAAATTGACTGATTCAAAAATTTGACTAGAGGTTCACACTAGTATTCGTTTGATAAATCTCGTCCACAATTTGGACATTTTTCCTCGCCCCATATTTCATGCCCACAATTTCTACAAGATTTTGGTTTCATGATTAATTTTGAAAATTATATAATTTAAGACGTTTGTATTAATTTAGAATATGAAAAATAGGATTGTTTCGTTTCTTCCAAGTGCCACGGAATTAATTTATGAATTAGGAGCACAAAATGAGTTATTTGGAGTCACACATGAGTGCAAGTATCCTCTAGACGCTGAAAAAAAGCCCCAGATAATATCATCGGTAATTGATTCAGAGAAACTATCTAGTAAAGAGATCAATGATGCTACGTGCAGATTGTTAAATGAAGGAAAAGATATTTTTCAAATAAATGAAAAAAATTTGATAGAAGCAAATCCATCCATCATCATATCTCAAGAGACATGCGAAGTATGTGCAGCATATACAAATCAACTCAACAAAGCAGTTCAGATTCTAGGTAGACGTCCTGAAATTTTTTCAATGGATCCACATTCAATGGATGAGATTATTGATTCTGTAAAACAATTAGGTCAATTAATTGATAAAGAAAATCAAGCGGATTTTCTGATTTCAAATTTAAAAGATAGAATTCAAAAAATCAAAAAATTTGAGAAAAAATTCAGTCCAAAAGTTTTAGCTATTGAATGGTTAGACCCATTTTTCACAGCAGGTCATTGGGTTCCAGAAATGATAGATACTGCAGGTGGAAGAAATCTAGTTAGCTTACCTGGAGAACACTCAAGAAGGATGAGTTTTGATGAGATTAAAAACTCAGATCCAGAAAAAATTATTTTGATGCCCTGTGGATTTGATGTAAAGAGAACAAAAATTGAATACAAGAAGATTTTAGAAAATAATTCTGAATGGGCGACATTGAATGCAGTAAAAAATGATGAGATTTATGGAGTAGATGCAAATTCATTTTTCAGTAAACCAAGTATCAGAACAATTGAAGGTTTGGAAATTCTATCAAAGATTATCAATCCAGAAGAATCAAAAGAAATTATAGTATCAGAGAATTCTTTTGAGAAATTCTAAATCGGACGTCCCTTTCTTTGATATCCCATTACTTTATGGAACAGGTTATGGGATGCTATGACAGTCATTACAGCTGCTGCTATTCCAATGAAATTACGTACAGTCATGGATTCACTTGGAGTAGATGCAATAACTGAAAATTGAAAAACAACGTAAAAGTTGTCAAACAACCAGAATGCCAATGTCACCCATGAGAGTATACCTGCAATCAGATAACCAAGGCGAGTCTTATTTCGAATATACAAAATTGATGCACCGATTGCAAAATACCATACTGCGGAGCCTAGTAACCACAAGGGATGATAGATATCACTTCGGTCATCTAACCAATAGTAGGATGTTCCGATTAATGCTAGTGCAATTAGTGAAAATTGAATCAAAGTTTGATTAATTTTAAACCCAGTCTTTTCCTGTTTTTTTTCTGCCTCAGGAGGATTGGCAAGCATTTCTTTTGTTGCAATATCTATCGATTCACGAACTGATTTTAGTGATAGTGGAATAATTTCTTTAATGGATTCATTTTCGACTACAGAGTCGTGTACAAGACTATCAATTAGAGGTCTTGCCAAAGAGGCTTTTACTGGAGTAATAAGGTCTACCCAATAAGATGATAATCTCGGTGTCAAAAATGGAATTTGTAAAATAAAGAGATTCTTATTCAGATATGCAGAATACACCCGCATCAATTCCTCATAGGTCATTTTATCAGGACCGCCTATCTCAAAAATTTTTCCAATTGTTTGAGGTTTGAATAGCGAACCATAAAGATAACTTACCACATCATCTAGTGCAATTGGTTGTGCAAGGGATTTTACCCATGAAGGACAGACCATTAACCTTAATCTCTCTACCAAATAACGTAACATCGCATATGAACCGCCTTCAGCACCAATAATCACAGATGCTCGAAATTCAGTTACAGGAATTTTTCCTGAAGCCAGTATCTCCCCAACATCCTTTCTACTTTGCATGTGTGGTGAAAGATGTGGTTCATCATGAACAAGACCACCAAGATAGATTATTCTTTTGACTCCTGCATCAGTTGCAGCTTTTAGAAAATTATTTGCTTGAATTTTTTCTCTTTGAGCAAATTGTTTCCATTCGTTTTTGTCACCCTCCATAGAGTGTAATAGATAAAACGCAATCTCTATTCCTCTCAGTGACTGGGTGAGTTGTTCCAGATCAAAAACATCTGCTTTAACATATTTTACATTCTCAGTATCTTTGAGATTTTTTCGGCTCAATCCTTTTACAGAATATCCCATTGAAGTCAACTTCTCAATTAATCTTGAACCAATGAATCCAGTTGCACCTGTCACCATAATTGAAAATGGTCTTATTTCAGGTTCAGTTTTAGTAGATTGCATGGTCATTATGATTGATTAATTTCGCGAAACAAATTATATAAACTAGTGCCTAAAAATGAATCTAGTTCTAATTAATTCATAATTTTTAGCACTAGAATTGGTTATTATCCCTAGTTATATAGAAGTTAGCCCTAGGTTTTCCATTGGTATACATTCGTGCTAAAAAAGTAAAATCAGACCAATATCTTTACCTTGTAAAAAGTGTCTGGGATTCTAAAAGAAATACATCAAAACAAGAGATCGTAAAATATCTTGGAAAAGCTTCAGATGTTGTCAAAGAAGATATTCCCATTGATTACAGGAATGATCCTAAAGTACTTGCAGTTTTAGCATCGTTTAATCCCGAAGACATAAAAAAAAGAGAAGATGCTTCCAGTAAATCTAAACAACTTTTGTACAAACGATTGACTGAAGGAAATGTAATGGAATGTGTTAAAATCTATGAGCAATATACAGAGATTTTTTCTACTGCAGATTTCTTTGATAGAATTTTGAAACCCAACATGCAAAGAATTGGGGAGGAATGGGCAGACGGAAAATTAGAGGTAGCCACAGAACATGTAGCCAGTAATGTTGCTCAATCATTAATCAAAATGATTATGCAAAAAAATTCAACAGCACAAAACAAAAAGAAGTTGCTTTTGTGTGTTCCAATTGGTGAAGAGCATCATATAGGTTGTGACGTATTAGAGACTTATCTATCGATTAAAGGTTACAAAGTTTTCAATATGGGAACTTCTATCCCTACGGAGTCAATTTTGTCATTTATTGATAATCACAAACCAGACATCATTATGGTATCAATTACTTTAGAAGATAATCTTCTAGCAGGACAAAGATTGGTTAAAAAAATTAGCAATCACTGTAAAATTCCAATTTTTGTTGGTGGTTTAGCAACTACATCCGATAATCTACCCAAATTTGACGCTGAAGTAATCAAAGATTGTGGATTAGAGGAATTACCAAAAATTCTTAAAAAATCTTAATTATTATTTTAAATGACTTAAAATCAATGGTTCACACAAAATTGAACTGTGTGCTGCTGAATCAGTTCCTATACCATAACTAATCGTAGAGTCCCCTACAAAGAACAAACCAGTAATTCCTGGAATTTGATGAGGCATTTTTGATTTCCAAACTAGTCCTGGTTCTTTAACAACAGATTCCACTAATTTCCAAGCCATAGGTCGCTCCCACAATAATGAAGATGTAAAGTCAGGATATATTGCAGAAATTTCTTCTTTCATTTTATTTACAATATCTTTAATTTTTTGAGAACTCTCAGTTACAGATGGCTCTACAGGAGTACCAGCAATAATCAAATGTTCACCAGGAGGAGAAACAGAGGGCGTAATATTTGAGATAAAAAATACACCCTTTGTAGTATAGTGATCCCCCACAGGAAAAATTACTTGACGTGTATCAATTTTTTTGTTTAATGCAAAATGTACTTCTACCACTGCCGTCTTTTTATCCAATTTGTTAATTTTCTCAACAAAATCAGAATCGATCACTCCAGGTTCAAAAAGTTCCTTCAATGCATCATATGCAGGATATGAAATAACCATAGAATTAGTTGAAATTTCTTTGTCATCTTTAGTAATGTAACCTGTTACTCTAGAATTTTCAACACGGATTTTTTTGATTGATTGACCAGTCTCAATGGAACCGCCTTTTTCAATAATGTAATCTGCTAAAACTTTGCAGATTGAATCATATCCACCATTGTCAGGATAAGCAAATTCACTAGTTCCACCCTTGAAGGGATTAGCTCTAATCATGGTCCGTGCAAATTCACCTAGTGAAATATGATCTGCTGTATCTGCAAATGCCAACATGCAAACTGCTTCAAAAAAGGCTTTGGTTTCATCGTCTAATTTTCTTGTCACTTCGGTAAGGGATTTGTCATCCCATTCTTCAGTTTTTTCCATGGATGTAAATGCCATTGGAAGTAAGAGTTTCAATAAACTAATTCGGCTTTTAAATGGGATTAATGATAATTGAAGTAAATCACCTATTCCTTTCGGATATTTATGAAATCCAGTAGATGAATGAAAAGCGATGTCATCAACTTTTGCAAGTTTCATTCTGTCTTCAATTCCAATTTTTTTAAAAACGCTAAAAATCGCAGATTTTTTGTAAAATGGCATGATATGAAATCCATTGTCTAAAATGTGATTTTTATAAGTCATTGAAGCAGTTCGTCCACCAAGTTTTGTGGATTTCTCAATAATGTGGACATCATAGCCTTTACTTGTTAAGAGGGCCCCAGTTGTTAATCCACCAACTCCCGCTCCAATGATATGGATTGTCATAAAATGATTTATGATAAGCGATATTTATTCTAGTGATAAGGTAATAAATAGTGCTAACTATTGGAATTAATTGAATACAATTCAGCACTATGAATAAATTCTTTGGTGGTTTGAAACATTTTCTTGAAAATAAATTTGTTAATTGATGGCACTAGTTTAAGAATTCCATTTAATTTTAAATTAATTTTTATTGTAATTAATGAACCATCGTCTACTGAATCATATTGTTCAAAAAAATGTGTTCCCTTTAGAGAACCACTCAGTATAAACACTTCATGGACATTTGGTAAAGTAATCAAATGTTTTGTTTTGACAGAACTCTTAATTCCAAGGAACTTAATTTTCTCAAAAACAACTAATTCATTTTTCGTTTTTTCAATTACTTGTAACGATTCAAAATAATTAGGCATTACTAGATGGAAGTTTTCAATATCGGTACTAATTTTAAAAATTGTCTCTTGATCTAGATTAGATTTTAAATTGA
>VMDM01000011.1 GCA_008080815.1 Candidatus Nitrosopumilus sp. | reverse complement strand
CTTTGTATTCAGGAACTGGTCCATCTTTTGGAACTAATCTGATTATTACAAGATCCTCTTTGAGTAATTGAACATAAGTCACTGTAGCTTTATTGTCAACAACCATTCAAATCACTAATTTCCGGATTGAGAGTTAATTTTTGAGCGTAAAACAGATACAATTTCTTTGTAATTTGCATCAGGCTCAGTGCTTACAAGACACAAGTCGTTTGAGTTAATTGGGATTGTAATTAATGAGACTTTATCAAATTCAGTAATTGATGAAATTTCATTTCCAATTTTATATGCTAAAGGAGTGTAAAGTGCATTTTTTTGTAATGCATAGTGAATAGACATTTTCAAATCTTCTTCATTAAGTAATTCATCTACATTATCTCTTAGACCACCACTGATTAGAATTCCTTTGCTATTGGCAACTCCTGCAAATCTTATTGATTTGTCAATTTGAAAAATTTCTTTGCAAAATGAATCATAATCTACTGGCATTTCTAATTGATTACAATGACAAGATTATGATTTTATATGTTTGGGTAGAGAAATTAAAAAATTTCAAAATTTTAAATAAAGTATTTTAGTCTCAATATGAAAATTAATCTATGAAACGTGTTGAAGCTATTGTTCAAAGTGACATGGCAAAACAAGTAGTTCAAGCAATTAGAGACGAAGGTGTTGAAGGAATTACATTGATTCAATCCTTTGGACAGGGTCAAGGTGAAAGACCACTAATTGGTGGAAAGCAAATTGAATTTAACACAACAGATGTAATCATGTCAGTAATTCCCGATTCTAAAGTAAATCAAGTAGTTGAAAAAATAATGTCAGTTGCACATACAGGAAGTAAGGGAGACGGAAAAATATTTGTCAGTGAAATCTCAAATTCTTATGATATTGCAACAAAACAAAAAGATAACTAGATTATTTTTTTGTAACAATGTATGATGGATATGTGTTTGTAGAATCTCTTGGAAACTCTGTTACTGGTTTGAATTCATAATCATCAAAGGATTTTGCAGATTCATAGAAATCATTTCCAATTACAAGTCCATTTTTTGGCGCAGTGTAATTTATTTTAGAACAACGATTAACTGTAGAGCCAAAAATGTCATCAACTGAAGACGTAGCCATTTTAGCGATTCTTACCATTCCATAAGTGCTACTAATACGAAAATCAAATATAGGCAGTTTCATTTCTCTGATTTTCGTCATCATAGATTTATGGGATTCACAGATTTTTAAACAACAATTTAGTGAATTTTTTAATGTAGATGATTCATCAATTGGATTTACAGGGAAATAAAACAGTAATGCATCACCAATATTTTTTACAACAATACCACCATAGAGAGATACAATTTTTGCTACAGAGTTTAAGAAGAATTTGTAAAACTCACTTGTTTGAGTATCTGAAAGATTTGCAGAAAGTTTTGTGGAATTAATCATATCAATTAAGCAAACACAGTATTTTTCACTATATTTTGAAAATTGTAATAAGATATTTTCTTGTTGTTTAATTACATTTTCTTTATCTTTAATTTCAATTAATGAATCCTGTAATTTTTCAGCCATTGAGTCAAATGCTTTAGATAGTTCACCAATTTCATCTGTAGTTTGAATTTGTGTTCTAACATCAAAATCACCATTTGCAATTTTGTTTGCAGCATTTTTTAATTTCTTTAATGGAAAAGATAGTGATTCAGATGCAAAAAATGCAACCAGTCCCATGAGCATTGTGATTAACAAACTAGTAATTATGATTCTATTTTTTAGAATTTCAGCAGGGTGTACTGTTTCATATTCATCAATTTCAGCCAATAAAACAAAACCTAGATCTTTTGCACAATAAGATGAACCATAAATTGGAACATTACGATAATCAGGATAAAATCCAATATGATTCTCTTCTTTATCAAAACACTTCTGAACAGCCACGGTATCAACAATTTGATTAAAAATTGCATTTTCAAAAAATCTTGAATCAGAGAGCATCTGAAGATTCTCATTTACAATGTACACCTCACCTGTTTCACCTAATCCACTTCGATTCAGTAAAACACTATCAATTGAATTTGTTCTCATTTTTGAAATAATTACTCCAATTACAGAATCAGAATTTTTTGTATTTGATTGGTAGACAGGTGATACAACAATCATTTTTTTTCCGCCTGATGATGGCTCAAAATCGATAAATGAGCCTGTTTTTCCCTTTAAAAAATACATATTTTGTTCGAAATTAGTATCAACATCACCTATTAACGAGAATACCACATTTCCATTTTTTCCAATTATTTTTACGTCTTCAAATCCAATTGAATATCCAACGAGTTCTTGAAATTTCTGAATCTGAGATAAAAATTCATTTCTGTTTTTTTCTTTTTTATTTTCAAAATCATTTATTGTAGATTGATTCATTTCAGTAATTAGTTGTTTAATTATTGGTTCATTTGATAAAATTTCATTTTGTTCAATTCGTGTATTGAAAAGTGAACGTAATGTTTCTCCGCGAATTGAGGATTCCCCATACAGTTGTGCACCACCACGTTCCTTTAGAATCTCATTTGCAAAATCAAAATTCATGTATGATGTGATTCCTAACGCAATCACAGTAACAATCATTACAAGTAAAACTAGTTTCTTGTTGAGTGTAAAGGATCGATGTTTATTTTCTCTTTCTTCTAAAGAATTCGTCATTCTTCTGCAATTCCTCTGTATAATCATCCATTTCTAACATGAATTCTTCTTCATCTGAATATGCAGATTCCGCATGTTCACTAATGTCTAATCCGACATCTTCTACCTCAGGTTCAACTCTAATTCCAATTAGATGTTTAAGCGCCTGCATTAGTATCCATGTTCCACCAAATCCCATTGCTGCTGCAACACCGACACCAACTGCTTGAATCCATAATTGGTCTGGATTTCCAAATAGTAATCCATCTACACCACCAGGATTAATCATTGTGCTTGCAAAGATACCGATTGCTAATGAACCAACGATACCTGCAACACCGTGAACTGAGCTTACATCTAATGCATCATCAATGTGTAGTTTCTCTTTAAACAAGACTACACCAGAGTATGAGATAATTCCGATTGCTATACCAATAACAAATGAGTGTTCTGCACTGACAAATCCAGATGCAGGAGTAATACCGGCTAATCCAGCAATTGCACCATTAATGGTTGCAACTACTGATGGTTTTCCAGTTCTTACCCATGAAAGTCCACCCCAAATAAGGGCGGAAACAGAAGAAGCCATGTGGGTTACAATTACAGTATTACCTGCAACACCACCAGATGCTGCTAAGGCACTACCTGCGTTGAAACCAAACCATCCGAGCCACAATAATGAAGAACCAAGAACGGCAAGGGGAATGCTGTGGGGTATCATTATGGCAGGACCATAGTTTCTTCTTTTTCCAAGTACAATTGCAGCAGCTAATGCAGCCATACCAACGCTTGTGTGAATTACTATACCACCTGCAAAGTCAACAACACCTAGTTGTGATAACCAACCTCCACCCCATACCCAGTGTACGAGAGGATAGTAGATCAAAGTTGACCATGCAGCAATGAATATGATAAATGAACTAAATTTCATTCTCTCAGCAATTGTTCCAGTTAACAATAATGGAGTAATTGCTGCAAACATTAATTGGAATTTTACAAATAGAACACCTGGAATTGTTGGTGCATAATCAAGCGGAGCATCAGATGGAACACCTTTGAGGAATGTCCATTGCATATCACCGATTAAACCATGTTCAGAAGGACTAAATGATAAACTAAAACCAAATACAAACCACATTACACTAAGTAATGCCAAACCAAAGAAAATTTGCATGAAAATTGATGCTGCGTTTTTCTTTCTTAGTAATCCAGATTCAAAGAGACCTAGTGCTGGGATCATTAAAAGTACAAGACTTCCTGCGATAAGCATCCATGCTGTATCTCCAGAATCTAAAACCATGAAAAAACCAAAATTTTATGTTATTTAACAAGCACTCAAATTGATCATAATTTGATTATCATTTGATTATCAAATTAATTAATTTTATTTGCTTTGAGATACTGATCAAATCAAATGCTGAAATTAGATGTAATTTTAGGAAACAATGACGTAATGGCCATTAGTGAAAAATTGAAAGAATTGAAGATCGGAGGCTTGACAGTCTCAAAGATCAGAGGAAGAGGAAAAAATCCTGGACCGGAGATTCACGCATCAAAAGGTAGTGAGATTTTCGTTCCTCAATTCAATGATAAATACAGAATGGAAATTATTGTCAGAGAATCTGACGAAAACAAGGTGATTGATATCATCAAAGAAAAAGGCAGAGTAGGAAAAATTTTTGTCACACCAGTATTGAGAGCAGTCGATATCGCATCAGGTTCAGAAGGCGACGATACAATTTAGTGAGAAAAATGAATTTCCGAAAAAGCAAATTATTCCAAAGAAAAGAGATGCAGCCTCTAAAGCCTAGAGATTATCTCAAGGTGGCAGCAATAGTTGGAATAATTGTAATCCCATTAGTTTTTGGATTGATGATACAATGAAAGTTTCTAGAGTGTTTCTTGCAAAATTGGCTATGGCAGGAGTTGGTATGACGCTTGTCGGATTAGGTCTGTTTGCAGAATATATTTTCTAGAAATCACCAAAATTATTTTCATATACCACAACTGGATTTTTCAATTGTTTTTCAATTGCAGGTAATGATTTCATTATGCAGAGATTGACAAAATCACTAAAGGATTTGATTCGATAATAGGTTTTGAGGTTTTCCTCGTTTTCATTATAGATTTTTTCTAATTTGTTTAGAGTGAATTTTTGAAGAGGTACTAGTCTGCTACGTTTTGTGGTTGGAGTTTCATTAGCTTCAGATTCATCAACTTCTAGATCCATTTTTGAATCCAAAGTTTCCATATCAACGACTTCAGACATTTCAGAAACAAAGATCTTACCGCCATTTTGTGCAGAGACACCAGACATTTCAGAAATAATCTCTACTACTTTTCTTGCAGCTTTGTCATGAACTACAACTTCAATTTTGGAAAGAGGGATTGACTTTAAACCAGTGGAACCTACACGAGATCCTTTTGATTCATAAAAAATTTGACTGTGATCTAAATCTCTTTTATCGATAATGTATGAACCAACACCATGAATTTCGTATTTTATAGAATTGAAATTCTTTGCTCTGATTACTGCCTCGATCTTTTTCATTAGTAATTGTAGAATAGAGGCATATTTAATAGATAATTAAATTTCATTCCTAGAACATTGTGTGGTTTTATTTTGAATCATTAACTGATGAAAATTTTATGAAATTTGTCCCTAAAAAGGAACCCAAATACTGAGAAAAAATTAAACAGTGACGAAGATGAGTCGGGGAAACCCATCTTCCACCGCAGACAAACGGCCAAACACAGAGCAGAGCTGTTTTCAGTTGCAAAGTCAAGTCAGGGCTGTTTACAGTTGACTTGGGCACCATAAGTAGGGGCTTTTTCAGATAAAAGGGATAAATCGAATTTTGTCTAGTGGCAAATTAGAAGATTCCAGATGCCTTGAGAACTTTGGTTCGCTCCTTGTAGTAGCTCTCAGACTCTTTAAAGAATGATTTGTACCACTCTCCAAGTTCTTTGTCTTTTTTGAAGATGGCATGTAGTTTATCTGGTCCAGATGTCTCTTTTTTGCCCTTTCTTTGGTTCTGGTATAGCAAGCAAGTGTAAAACCAATAAGAGATTTGCTCAGAGAGATCCTCTTCAGAAATAAATTCATAAAATTTTCTATATTTGAAATTCAGAAATGACATCAATTCATAGAGGGGTGATTTTTCCAAAGACAATTCAGGATTATCTAAAAGTAATCCACGTGCAAGAATCTGAATCTTGTAAACATCATCATCAACAATGGATTTTAGAAACTCCCATTTTGCAAATACTTTTGGCATATAGATAGCATATTTTGCAGCCATCTTGTCAATATCAGATTTGTTAAGATTCAAAACATCAAGACAGTACAAGATTCCAGGAAGTGAAAGTCGATACGTATCAGAGGGTCCCTTGTTGAATTTTTTTCCATCATTAATTACAAGACCTAGTTCCATTACACCTGAAGAGTGTTTTCCTCTGTCTGTTCTTCCTTTGATTAAACGTCTATACTCTTTTTCTTTAGTTCTAATTGTAGAGATGTCATTTGGGTGCTTTATCTTTGCCATTTCCCATGTTGTTAAAGTTCCATTTAGAAACAAAACTTGTAAAAGTTTTTGGACATTATCATGATGTTTGATGTCTTTTGATGCAAATCTATCACCATACATTCTATGTGCAGTAGGTCTAATGACGTACTTGTATGAATAAAGATTCCCGTATTTGGTCGCACTTTCTTCAGAAGACATACCGCATATGGATTGGTACTGACATATATAACAATATGATAGTATATTCAGACGCCCCAAACGGCAGTCGAGTCAAATTTTTTGATGACTCGGCTGTCCTAATTCGTTCCTAATTTTACAATTATTTACTATCAAGAAGAGTCTCTTCTATCTGCATCATAGTTCAATGTTTAATGGCATACCGCAAATGGATTGGTATTATGATATATCACTAATTGTAACTAACTATAGAAAAACTCATGTTATTCTCGGGAGGGGCAAAACTCCCCTTCCGAGTCCTAATTCGTTCTAATCATTTACAAAATCAAACAATCAAAATCAATTCAACTTTGTTCATACATTTTGTCTCACATAGCATACCGCAAATGGATTGGTATTATGATATATCACTAATTGTAACTAACTATAGAAAAACTCATGTTATTCTCGGGAGGGGCAAAACTCCCCTTCCGAGTCCTAATTCAAAAAAAACGAAAATGCCTTCAACAATTTGCCGAAAATGTGGAACCGATTTGTGGAACTATTACAATTATTGTCCACAACATATGCCAGAACACTTGAAAAGATTTTATTTTGAAATTAAACACAAAAAAGAATTTTCCATTGTTGCATAGCATACCGCAAATGGAACGCTTTACCTATTAGATTATCAATCAAACATTATTCATGAAACAACTTTACAAAACATGTTTAGTCTGCAATCACTATGCAAGACCAAACGATCCTTGGTGCGTCAACTGTGGAATCGACTTTACTGCGGATTTCACAGTAACTAAAATCCCCCAATCAAAAATTATTCTTCAAGAGATTTCTTGTTAAAAATTTCTTAACTAACACTGATGACACCAGTCATCCATGGGTGAACCATGCAAAAGTAATCAAAAGTTCCTGCTTCATCAAATGTGTGTTCAAA
>VMDM01000001.1 GCA_008080815.1 Candidatus Nitrosopumilus sp. | reverse complement strand
TTTGTAACTAGCCAAACATTCAAAATTCGGTTCTACCAAATATAAAGTATCTTTGGTTTTTATAACCAATTTAGAAATTTTTCACAATTGTCAGATAATATGAAAAAACCTGGATTGACTACAAAGGAGATCATGCTTAAAGGAACTATAATTGCATTAATTGTAACAATTCCATCATTAATTTCGTTTTTTCTAGTTTGGACAATTACTGATAATCTAATTTATGGTGCAGTATCAAGTGTGATAGTCCATTTTATTGCAATGGGATTTTCTTTAAAGATATCTAAAAAACTCCTAGTCAAAAAAGACAGTTAACATTTTAATCTAATTTTTAATTTTTATAACTATGATATCTGAGATTGAAAATAATCTTGTAAATGAATTAAAATTATCACCAATTCAATCCAAAATCTTTCTTCTAATTACAATTCATGGAAAAATGACTCCTCAAAAAATTTCGGAAAATCTAAAGATCGAGGAATCTTTGGCAAAACAAACTTGTACTGAACTAATTGGATTGGGCGCCTTTATTGATATTTCAGAGTCTGAATTTGAAGCAATGCATCCAAGGTTTACTGTTGTCAATATGTATAGAAGAATGTGTGAGCGAGAAAATATTGAATTTAAGAGAAACAAGTTAGTTGACAGTATAGGTGTTCTTTTAGAAAAACCATATGATGATGTAAGGACTAAATAAGACTGGAAAATGGTGAAAATATAGAAATGGATACTGAATCTTGTAATCACCAACCTGTCTACTTTGGTGTTGTTAACATCAACATTGATGAGAGAACTATTGGTTCTGTAGATGTTTGGCGTTGTGCAGTTTGTAAAAAAAGATTCTGTGAGGAAAAACAACTTGGAATTGAAGAGTTGGCAGACCTTGTTGGAATGCCAAAAATTGATCCTGATGCAAAATGGGCTGTATGTGTATGTAAATTACAGCAAGGCAAGTATAGATGGAAATTAGTTAAAGTTAAAGAAAATGGAGAGATTAAACATGAATGTATTGATGAGCAAATGATTTCTCTTCCTGTGAAAGATTTCAAGATTGCTGATGACAAACATTGGAGCTTTTTGGTTGATGATAATGTCAACAAAGCTGTTGAAATCTAATTTTAGTGATGGACCTCAAAGTTCACATAAATAATATTCATGGAAGCCAAATGGCTGCCAAAATTACAGGTAAATTTACAATTGATGAAAATGAATTTAGATTTACTGCAATAGCTTTTGGAAGAATTGGTGGACAAAATATTGGTGCAAAACTATCAAAGACCACTGAAAAGGAATTAGAAAATCTTGGATATGATGTTGATGAAGTGATTATGCTTTTGCAGCGAAATCTTCTACAGGGTGATTTGACATTGCCTGAAGGCTTGAAAAAAGAATCCTTTGTTGATGATTAAAATTCAGCTTCTTCAAGTGCTTTTGCACAAGAACAAGTTCTAGTTTTTGGAATCTTTTCAATTAATTCAGTAAGAATTCTTTTTGTTGTTTCGACATTTTTTGATAATGTCTCCAAAACCTCTTTAGCAGTTACTGGTTTTTCTGCCCAAACATCATAATCAGTTACAGTTGATATTGATGCATAACACATTTGCGCTTCTCTAGCTAGTTGACATTCTGGAACTAGAGTCATTCCAATAATATCTGCGCCAGTGGTTCTAAAGAATTTGGACTCTGCTTTTGTAGAAAATCTTGGTCCTTCAATGCATACGTATGTACAATCTTTGTGAATGTGAAGATTTTGTTTATCTGCAGTATCAATAATTGATGATTGCAATTCTGGACAAAATGGATCTGCAACAGAAATGTGAATTACTCTACCATTTTCTGAAAATGAACCCTGTCTTGATTTTGTAAAATCTAGAAATTGTGTAGGCAAAACAAAGTGCCCTGGTTCTAATTCTTCTTTAAGACTACCTACAGCTGATGGTGCAATAATTCTGGTTATGCCTAATTCTTTGAATGCCCAAATATTTGCTCTATAATTTATCATATGAGGTGGAATGGAATGTTTTCGTCCATGACGTGGCAAAAATGCAATCTTTCTGCCTTTGAAAATTCCTACGGTAATTTTGTCTGATGGTTTGCCATATGGTGTGTCCATATCAATTTCGGTTGGATTCTCTAGTAAACCTGAATCATAAATTCCGGTTCCCCCAAAAATTCCAATCTCTACATCTTTTTCCATTAGTATTTCACCAATGATTTACAATCATAATCTTTGAGGACTTTTAATCCGCCTAAATCAGTCAATTCAATAATGAATGCAAAGCCCATTACTTTACCTCCAACTTTTTCAATTAATTTTGCAGCAGCTTTTGCAGTGCCACCTGTTGCAAGCAAGTCATCGCAAATTAGAATACGTTGTCCTTCTTGAATTATATCTTTTTGAATTTCAATTGTATCTTTGCCATATTCAATTGTGTATGAAATTTTTGTTGTCTTTCCAGGTAACTTGCCAGCCTTTCTAATCATAATCATTCCTTTGTTGTATTTTGTTGCAAGCAATGTTGCTAAAATGAAACCTCTTGATTCTATTCCTGCAAAGAGATCAATATTTTTGGTATGGAAATATTTCATAAATTCTTCAGTAATGAGTTCCATTGCAGATGGATCTTTTAAAATTGGACTAAAATCTCTAAATAAAATTCCTTTTTTTGGAAAATTTGGATATTCAGCAATTCTGTCTTCTAAATTCATAAATCATATTTTCAAATCGTAAATAAAATTGTTTGATTTTAATTTACTGTAAATTGTGCTTCAGCAGAACTGAATGCATCTTTTACTTTGAGAATGTAAGTTCCTGGAGTCAAGTCCTTTGGAATTGCCCATGGTTGATTAATTACACCTTCTTTTGATGCAGGAAATGCCAACTCCTCAATGACTGTGCCATCTTCTGAGGTAATTGTAATTTCTACACTATTTCGTGCATTTTCAATGAAAATTTGAATAGTTTTTCCCATTCCTACTATTTGAATTCCGTCTGAAATTGTAATACTCATTCCTTCTTCAATACTCTTGAGAACATCAATTTCTACAGTATCATAATTTGAACCACTTTCTGCTCTTACTATCCATTTTCCTGGAATGGCTTTAAGTGGGATTCTAAGTGTCTCTTCAGACACTTTACCATTTTTATCAGTAAATGTTTGAATTTCTTTTAATTCATTTCCATTAGGATCAACTAGAGATAATGTTAGTAGCGTATTTTTTCCGGTGCTACCCAAAACTAGAATTGATTCACCTGCCAAAAATTTGGTTTTTGTTGTACTAATTGAAATGGTTCCTGAACCCATTTGCAATCCCACTGCAAATTTTTCTGATGTTTGAGTTGAACCTTTACTAATTACAGCAGTATACACACCTGAACCATATCCTGATAAACTGAGTTCAAATTTACCAGTTCCATCTTTTTGTAATGTGATTAATTGAGTTTCCCCTTTTGGTTTGTCTGAAGGATCAATAATTAATAGACTAACAACGTCTGAACTTTTTCCAGACAGACTGATTATTGCAGTTTCTGAAGATTTGTAATTAATTTTGTCAAATTCAATGGTAGTTGGAATTTCAGGATTCACACCAAGACCGACATAGTTGTACTCTTTGTGTTTATTTTGAATTGAAGTAAGTGTATACGTTCCTTTAATTGAATTATTATCTGTTTGATATTCAAAGTTTACAATTCCTGATTCATCTACCATGAAAATGTCTGATAAAACATGATTTCCTTTTGGATCAGTTAAAGTCAATTCAATTGCATAATTTGGAACTGCTGTTCCTGAAAAAATTATTTTATCACCATTGTCATATTTGATTGCAGTTGATTCAAGAATAATTTTTTTATCAGTTTCTACATTCCATGTTTTTAAAATATTTTGTCGTCCATCAGAGACCGTAACGGAATATTTTCCAAATGGTGCATCAAGTGGGATTAGAACTGGTTCATCTAAAGTCCATTTACCCTTTGAATCTGCTTCTGCAATTCTTGAATAGATTTTGGTTCCATCAGGAAGATTCACTTCCGCAGTAATGGGGGCATTTGGTGAACTGGTTCCTGCAACCATTAATGTATCTCCTCTGTATAAAATCTCTGGAATGGCACTCACAGTTAATTTGATTTGATCATTTTCAGTAACTCTGTTGTCTTCAGCAGAGAATCTAATACTGAATTTGTTTACATTTGATTTTGAATCAACAATTCTAAAATCTACTCTATCACTATCAATATTTGATGGAATTTTTACAGTTGAGATAATTTTTCCTTGTTCATCTGATTCCACATCTCCAATTTTGAGATCATCAATGTATAATGCAAAATCATTTAATCTTCCAAAATTCTCACCAATCACTCTGATTGTTGAACCTTTAGTTGGTTTTTCAGGAATGATTGTAAAACTAGAATTCTCTTTAATTCCAACTGAATCAACTAGATTAGGATCTTTATTTTTTATCTGAGAATTTTGATTAACTTGAGGCAAGTCTTTTTGTAATGCCTTTCCAGTTCCAATCTGATTGTTTTTACTATCTACTGCTTTCCAATTTAGTCCATCTGATTTTTTGTCAGTCTTTATTCCAAATTTTACAGATTCACCAACGTCTAAACTATCTGATGATGAAAAAACAATTACTCCTTGAGGTGTCTTTTCGCCTATCCAACCCTTTTGAGCTTTAAATGATTTGAATTCATAATCTGAACCAAGCCACAATCTGAATGTGTTTACTGGTTCACCTGAATTATTTGTAAATTCAATAATTGTTGTCTCGTCTAGTCCAAAATTTTCAGCAGTCACTTCTGCAAATGCTAGCGCACTTTGAAAAACTAACAATACCGAGATTCCAAACAATACTGGTAAAACACCAAAATTAAAACCGGATTTCATCATTCCTAACATTTTCAAACTACCTGACATTTTATGATTTTTCTATTAAATTATGTTTTTTTATCATACGTAATGGCTATTAAGCACGTTTTTTCTGAAATTTTGACAATTCTGCTTTGGAATTTACATTCTGATATTGTCTGATTCTCTCAGCAATTAGTCGATATAATGATCTGAATTGGTCTTTTGTCTTGTCAGTAAGAAACTCTGTCTCCTCCATTGTGATTTTCTCACAGATGTACCTTGTAATCTCTTCATTGTCAAATTTGCCCCAGTCATCATCACTATGTTCCTGCCAAATTCTGTTTAGTTTCTCTAGGCTTCCTTTGCCATCTTTTGATATAACTTCATCAGCACTCAAATTAGAGTATCCCTCTTGTCTGAGTTTGATTTCATAGGTTTGGTTAACTGCATGCATATAGTCATCAAGAACAATGTAATCCTCAATTGATTGCAATTTCTTGCCTTCCATCTCAAATGAAATTAATTGTACTGGAGTGAATTCGTTTGATAACAACTGTGATGAAATTTGTTTTGATTCATCAGAGTCATCAAGTAAGATAAATGTCTTGTATCCATGATTTCTATAAAATATTGCTAAAGGCAAAACAGAATTTTTGTTAAATGCTGCAATCACATTTAATGGATTCATGGAAATATTTGGATCTTGTAAAAATTTGTCAAATGCATTAAGATACATTGAATCAGACATTGTCTCTACAATAATTACAGGTCGTGAGTTTGTTCCAATCTCTCTGTCAGTCATTGATTCGACTTGACCTCTTGATAATCCGTATAGTATTGGAGTTAATGTCTTGTCATCTGCATTCCAGTAATCATAAAAGATTCTACTGAGATGTTTTCTCTTGTCTAATTCTACAACTAGTAAATTTCCTGGAGTGTAATCAAATATCATAAATGGAGAGTGTGTTGCATATAGTACTTGGTTTGATCCTGCCAAGTTTTTCAACAAGTCTGAAATTCCCATTTGCTGAGTTGGGTGAAGATTTCTTGCTGGCTCGTCTAAAAGTAAAATTGCTTCTTTGAGTTCTGCCCTTTGAGTTTCTGCTGCAAAGTTTACAATAAATGAAAATGTCCACTTGAATCCTTCTGCACGTCTGTTAAGCAATCCTGTGTTTGTAATAGTTCCATCTTTGTGAACATCTGAAATTACAACACTCATAATATTTCCAGGACTGTATCTCAAATCCACATGAATTGGATCACCCTTCCATGCGGGATTTAGTTTTGATGTGAGTCTATTACTTGCAGAATTTAGTAATTTGATACATTTTGAGGGACTCTCTTTTACTTCTTCTAGTTCATTCATGTCTAGTTCTGCAAGATAAAAGAGATTTCTTACAGTCTCTGCTTTATCAAACTCTTCAATGTATTCAATTGATGATTCTCGTTCTCCACGCTCTTCACGGATATACTCGTTGAGATTGATGTTGCCGTAGATTTTTTTGTAATCCGAGAAATAGACAAATCTTGGATGAATCTCTGATTCAATGAAATTCTCTAAAGCTGACCTTTCACTTTTACCACCTACAAGACTTGCAAATTGATTTTGTGGTTCTCTGAAAATTTTCTCCCACTCTTGAATTACAGTTGGTTCTTGAATTGCAATTACATGAAATTGATTGCTAAAGTCTGCCATTCCAGTATCAAATGCAAGTTGATTTTTGGGGGCTGGTCCTTCAAAGAATTTTGTATCTAGTTGAATTCTCAAATGATTTGGAATAGTATCTAAAAATTCCAAAATATTTCTGCCAAAATTTTCCCAAGAGTTAATTGTAGAACTTTCACCTTCTTCAAGATGTAAATCATCAAACTCGTATCTTACTTTGGGATCTCTGTTTGTTCTAAATAATCTGATTTTTTTAAATTCTGGAATGCCAGGAAATTTTTCTTTAATCATATTGATTTCATGATAATTTAGTTCAAATTCACCTTCAGCTAATCTCACTTCATTTTTGAGCTCTTCAGTCATCTCGTCACACAAATCAAGTTCAGAGACTCGCTCATCTCTATTCAGTAAAGTAAGTGCTTGCAAAATTGTGGTCTTGCCACTTTCATTTCTTCCAACAAATGCTGCAAGATCACCAACATTGATCTCGCCAGAATCATGAATGCAACGATATGCTCTGACTCTGAATTTTCTAAGTCGCATTTAGCAATATTTAGTCGGCTACGATTTAACTCATTCGTACGAATTTTACTAAAACCAGTATCAAAAATAGATATATGGGATTCAGATGATAAAAATCGAAATGGGAAGTAAAATTTTCATCGTCTTTATTCTACCTTTGATTTTATCAATTGCATTTGCATCAGTTACAATGGGCGGAGTTTTGGCAATGCCTGACCGTGAATTAAACATGTGGCCAATGGGCTCTGAGGGCTCTAGTCATTCTGAAATCTCCATCTTGGGATTGGAGGATTCCTATAGTACATCTGACGCTGTAGAAGTTCGAGTTAAAGTGAGTGATACTGGATTCTCATGTGGGGACTTGTACATTACAATCTCAAAAGCAGGTTCCAGTGATGTTATGGCTCAAAATGGATTCTTTGAGCAGTGTTTTTCTGCAAACAAGTCAATTCCAAATGGTGAATCATTTTCAGAAATAATTGATGAACCTGGAACTTATCAAATCAAAGCTGAAATGGTTTCAAAAGAATTGGATTCAATTTCTGTCAAGGAGACCTTTATTGTTAAATAGGATATTTTTAGAGGAAAACAAGTTACGGTGATTTTATGGCAAAAAAGAAAGATCAACTAGTTGATGAAGCAGAAAAGATCAAAGCAGAAATTGATGAGCTAAAAAGAAAGACAGAGATTCTAGAGGGAAAATCAACAAAGAAAACTAGCAAGACTGCAAAGAAAGAAGAAAAGCCAGCTAAAAAAACCGCAAAGAAAGAAGACAAGAAAGCAGCAAAGAAAGAAGAAA
>VMDM01000002.1 GCA_008080815.1 Candidatus Nitrosopumilus sp. | reverse complement strand
GCGCCGGGAGGGAGATTTGAACTCCCGATCCCTTGCGAGAACGCGCTTTATGGTAATTATTTCCAGGCGCGCGCCCTACCAGGCTAGGCGACCCCGGCAAGTCTTTCGACAAAAATAATGAAAAATTTCAGTATATATTGTGTTGTTTACGTCTCATCATTTCCAAATAGTTATTGTTGAAGATTTTTCAACATGATTTCCATTTTCATCTATGGCTTTGGTGGAAATTTTGTATAGACCTTCTGTTGCGATATCTCCATCATTTTTTATTTGATCCCAAACTACTATTAATTCCTCTTTAGGTTCCAATTGTTTTTGTAGTGAATTTGTATCAGGTGAAAAAATCAACATTCCTGAAAGACCTGTAATTTTTAATGGATAAACAGATTGATCAAAAATTAATTTTTCTGTTCCTGAATTAATAATTTTGATACTAATCGTTTCTGATTTTTTAAAGTCAAATTTTTCTGTTACAATAGATATGGATGGACCTTCAACAAATTCTAACTGAGATGTATTTTTAAAATCTAAAAGGTAAATACCAAAAAACAGACCAGAAATCAACCCTACACTGAGAAAGATTACAAGACTTTTTGAAAGCAATATCAAACAACAACTAGGTTATTTTTTATTCGTTTTGGGTATTTGATTTGCTTCGCCATTTTTTTGGATAAGTATTTGGAGTCATGATAATTCTTCTTGTTTCAAATGCATAACCTTTTGTTGCATCTTGAATTTCATTAAGAGACATTGTGGATTCTGCCAAAGCAACGATTTCACCTTTTTGAGTATAAATTCCAACAAGATCTCCTTTGTTAAGATTAGGAGAAATTTTTAAGATTCCTGGAATGGCTAATTGAGCTCCATGACAGAGGGCATCTACTGCAGAATCACGAATGACTACAGATTTTATTCCAGTTAATGCATACTCTACAGGCTTGATCATTCCTAGGAGTTTAGAATCATCTTTTGTTTCTTCCCAAATTGCAAATGCATTTGCAAGCTCATGAAGAGTAACCAAGCCATCAGATTCATTGAAATGATCTACTCGTGTTCTACGCAGTTCAATCATGGTTGCACCCGGACCAAGTATTTCCCCTAAATCATAATACAATTTTCGAATGTATGTTCCCGCTTCACATAAAACACGAGTCAATAATAGACGCTCTTTTTGTTCTAAGATTTCAAATTCATAGATTGTTCTTGTTCTTGTTTGTCGTACTACAGCTGATCTTTGTGGAGGTTTTTGGAAAATTTCTCCTGTGAGCATGTTTACAACCTCAGATAGTTTTTCTTTTGATGGTAAAGAATGCAATCGTCCTAATGCATGATATTCTTTTGGTCCCAATAGTAAAACACCTAATGCTTTGGTTGCTTCACCCAATCCCAAAGGTAAAACTCCTGATACTTGAGGATCCAAAGTTCCACTATGTCCAATTTTTGGAATTTTTAAAATTCTTTTAGTCCATGCAACTGTCTCATGACTTGTTGGTCCTGGAGGTTTATCTAAGATAATTAATCCATAGTTTAGTAATTGTTCCAGGGTCCTTTTGTCATAGTATGTCCCATATGCATCATCAGTGATATCCTGATCTAGTTCAAGTAAATTTTCTAATTGTTTCAGAGTCATAGGAATTTTTTAACTGTTTCAGATGTCAAATCTATTACTTGTTGAGCAGAAAGGTTGTCAGTATTAATTATTGCATCAAAGACAGATTTGTCTTGACCAAAATCAAAATTGTATAGTTTTTTGTATAGAGCTTTATTCTTATCATATCTGGTTTTTGTTATTTGATATGCTTCATCAGAAGACATATCATCTCGATTTTGCATTCTTTTAGTACTGCTTTCATGAGAACCATCTAACCAAATCTTTACTCCATCTTTTACTAACCAAGGCAAAGTGTAACTTGTAATTACCATACCACCTTCATTGAAAAGTTTGATTAATCGTTCATCTAATGTCTTATCAAAGTTTGAATTTTCCTCTCTTTTTTTGAGAAACATCATTCCATCTTCAGTATCCCACCAATCATCACCAGTAGGATCAAAACCTTCATCTCTTGCCATTTCTTTTAGAACATCTCCACCACTCAGATATTTCAGTGAAAATCTTTCAGCTAATCCTTTTGCTACAGTTGTTTTTCCGACTGCAGGAGGTCCTGAAAGTACTATTGATTTTGTCAACTGAGATCCATTGATGTTTTGGTAAGTTTCATAATAATCCCACTAAATGCAATGGAAGACAAAAAGTACCATGCCCATAAAAATAATGCACCAGCCTCTTGACATACATGTTCTGGATCTGCTGCTTGTTCAGCAGTACATGTTAATTGAAAGAAATCACCTGGGATTACATTTAATGGAATTGGAGAAATTGCAACGGTGTATGTGAAAAGTTGTGGTAAAACCAGATAGAAAATTAAAATCAATGGGACAAATGTAATCATCATTGGACGCATATTCATTTGCATCATTTCCATAGACATTTTGTTCATGTATGCAGATTTTTTAGAAAGTTCGTTAATCTTTGCTTGATCTTTTGAACGCATTGCAGCAATTCTTTCTTTTTGCCAAGCTCGAGTCTCTTTCATGATTCTTTTTAATTTTGTTTGGTCAACCATTTTTTTTCTTACAGCTGAATTGAAAATATTCAATAAAATTCCAAAACCAGCAACTGCAAACATGGAAAGAATTAATCCCTTTACAATTGGATCATCACTTCCTAATGCACCCCTTTGACCGCCAAAGAAATCAAACTGGAGTGAGAAATTCTGTAAAAATCCTAGTTGATGATATAGTGAATCAATTAAAAGAAGTATAGTATTAATTTCCATTTTATAACCCCAATGAATTTATTATTTTTTCAGCTGCCTCTTCAATTTTTCCTTCTCTGTTTAAAACATGTTTTACAGGGGAACCGGTCAATACAGCACATGCAGATATCATGCCTGATTGTATATCTAATTCTTTTTTAACATTTGCTAATGTGATTTTATCTCGATTTCGAGTTTCATCTTTGAGTCTCCTACTATAGATTTCCTCAGGTTTTGCTGAAACTGAAACAAAATGTGTTGGTTTTATAATTTTCAAGACATGGTCTGGTAGACCTGGATAATATCCTTCAGGTGAACTAATGAATGCATGAGTATCAACAATTACAATATCTTGATTAAGTGTAGAAATTTTTTCGGCTGCAATTTTTTGTAACTCTTGTTGTCTCTTAATCGGCAATCTTCTTAACTCATCTCGGTTTGAAACACCATTATCTTTTGCAACATCAAACATCAATGTGCCAAAACTAATTACTGAAACTGATTTTTTATCATTTTTTAATCGGTCAACAATATTAGTCAGGAGACTAGTTTTTCCAACACCTGGTATCCCTACTAGAATAATTAACTTATTTTCTACCAAGTAACGCACCCAGACGAGGCATAACAACTTCTACTTGTTCTCTCACTAGTTGTGTGTAATAGTTAATCAAGATATCAACCATTAATAAAATTCCAATTCCAGAACCAAAAACACCTAAAACATCTGAAACACCAGCAAGAAGACCCAAAATCATGGAACCCAATATCGTTACTGATGGAATATACTTGTTGAGTAATGATTCGATTGGTTTGTTTGAACGTCTAAATCCTGGAACCTGAACATCAGCATCTAACAGATTTTGGGCGGCTTTATTTGGTGATAGTCCTCCAAGTTCTACCCATAAACGTCCAAAGACAACAACAATTCCAACCATGAAAAGTACGTAACCTACTGCTCTTCCTGGATCAAGTGCAGCTACATCCAAACCTCTTGGGGGAGTGATATAGTAAATGAGTCCGCCAATTGGACTGGAAGGACTTGTCGGGTCAAATTGCGCTATAAAATTGAAAAAGAAGTTATTATTTCTTGGATTAAAGTTTGCCCAAAGTAACTGGAAAATAAATACAGCGTTTGCCGTAAGTGCAGAAGCAAGAATTACAGGAATGTTTGAGACATACATCAATTTGATTGGATAAACGGCTGAGAAACCTCTGTATTTTGTAGATACGATAGGAATTTCAATTTTCATACCTTGTGTGAATACAAGGATTAATAGAATTCCTGCCGTTAAACATAATCCAAAGATACTCGGTAATTGGTTAGAACGGAATAGAATGTTGGAAACATCACCATTCATTATTGATTGTCCTATATACGGAATAATTCCAATTGTACCACCATCTCCTGCAGGTAAGGGACTAAACATGCTCCAAAGAATTTGTTGTGCCACACCAGCCATAATGAATAAGCTGATACCACTACCTAATCCCCAGCCTTTCTGAATTAATTCATCTAACAACATGATAATAAACGATGCAGCCATCAACTGACCCACCATTACATAAAGCACATTAGGATCAGATACACCAGGTCCATATACAGCAACACCGTAAACAATTGATTCGGCTACAATTACGATGTAGGTAACTAATTTAGTTGCAGTTTGAAATACTCCTCTCTCTTCGGGTTTTTTAAAATCAAACTTGAGGATATCAGAACCTCTCAATAATTGCATCAACAATCCAGCGGTAACTATCGGTCCAATTCCAAGTTCTACCAAAGTTCCTTGTTGAGATGCAAAAATTACTCTTGCGAATGCAAGAAAATCAAATTCAGGGGCGAGTGCACCATAAAGTGGTGTTTGACCCATCACCATATAGATTAAAAGTGCAACACCACACCATAGGAGTCTGGTTTGTAATGGAATCTTCTTTTTTGGTTTAGGAACTTGAGGAATGTAAGGTTCTGCCTTGAATACTGCTGAGCGAATAATATTTGTTAAAGTACCCTCAGCCATTGTTGACTAACACTTCTCCACCGACAGCTTTGAGTTTCTCTTCTGCAGAAGCAGTGTATTGAGATACTTTGACAGAATAGGGATTGGTTAGTTTTCCTCCGCCAAGAAGTTTTTCAAAGCCTGCACTTTCAAGATCAACGACTTTTTTACCACCTTCTTCTTTTCCAAATTTGGTAAACAAATCATCAAGATCACGGACACTAGCCCATTTCTTTGTAATGCTTGGATGAGGACGTTTAGGAATATCATGGCCATAGTGATCTGGATCTTCTTTGAGCATTGTACTTCTAAGATGTTTTTTCAATCCTGTAACACCAAGACCACCTTTGTGACCACTTGCACGATGTTGTCCTACTTGACCCCATCCCATGTGTCGTCCACCTCTTAGTCGTCTTGTTTTTCTTAATCTAGTTGCCATGTTAAATCATATTCCTTACAATTGAACCAAGTTCTTTGTTTGCACCAAGAACACCTTTTTGCCCGTATAGACGTTTTGTACTTCTTTTGAAACCAAATCTTGGTGGAGCAAGTGCAAACCATGGTTTTAATGGTTTTAATTTTGACAAAGTTGCTTTTCCTTCAGAAAGTGCTTTACCCAATTCTTCAGCACTACCAAATCCTAGAGATTTTAGATCATCATTATTGATTTTTTGATATCCAGATTTTCTTGCTTTTTTCTCAACTAGATCTTTTGCTAAATCAGAATCTAATTCTGTCCAAGATACATAATGTTGAATTTTTCTCAACATTCCCAAGGTATTTTCTTTTGCGGGAAGAATTGTTGCTCGGTATTTTTTATTCAGTTTTAGTAATTCCATTGTATAAGTTGCCCAATATGGACAATCAGCTTGACCTTTAATTCTGACTACAAGATATGCATTTACCATTGTCATCAACCCTGGCTGAATGTCTGTCTAAGACAATCCAAAATAGCTTTTGAAGTAGAATTCATTGTAGGTGTTGAACCCTTTGCAGTAGTCCAAGCATCTTTTAATCCGGCTAATTGTAATAATCGTTTGATTTTTCCACCTGCTACTAAACCTAGTCCACGTGGTGCAGGAATAATTTCAATTGTTACACTTCCACCTTTACCTCTTACTTTGAATGGTACAGAATGTTTTTGATCACATCTACATTCCCAACTTCCACATCCGAGTTTAATTGGGTTAATGTTAAGATATGCTTGATTAGTTGCTTTTTCAATTGCAATTCTCATTTGTTTAGATTTTCCTTGACCAATTCCAAGATAACCATTTTCATTTCCTGCAGCAACAATTGCTTTGAATCTAGTAGATTGTCCGTTTGATGTCATCTTTTGAATGATTCCAACATCTACAACTTCACTCTTCAAATCAGGTAAAAGTTTCTTAATAATTCCTGCTTCTTGAATTCTTAATCCTAATTCAATAATTTGTTCTATCGAAGTAATTTCTCCTGATGCTACTTTTTGACCTAAAATTGTTTTTGGTACCCAAACTTCCTCTTCTGGTTCTCGTCTTGGTCGTCTTGGTCTATCCCCATCCCTTCTTGATTGTGTAACTTGACTCATTTATTTTACCTCACTATCTATTGCGGTTTTGATTTTAGAGATTTCGTTTTTTACTGTAAGATGTTCACCGTTAATTCTTTCATCTGAAGGAAATGTTTCATCGTCTGCAGGTACTTCCAATCCTGCATCAATTACACCCTTTAATGCAGCTGCCATTCTTTGAGTATATTTTCTAGTACCTGTATACAAAATTGCATCTTTAGCACCACTAACTAGAGCTTTTTTTCCGGCAAGATATCCTGTCAGGTAGGCAGCAGAGATACTCTTTCTAGAACCCTTCCAGCCCTTGTCCAACAAATATCTTGAATGTGCAGAAGCTATAACCTTATCACCAGTCATTTCTGGTTTTAAAATTTGAACTTGTGTATTTTCATTAGTAATATTCACAGTAATAAAATCACGTTTACCCATTAACATTGTACCTCTCTTTTTGTAATTGGTTTTTTCTTCACGTAATCGTCTCAATATGGTTGAATATGCCATCTATAGAATCCGAGTTTGGACGTGCTCTTATATACGTTAAGCGCGTATGAGGCTTGCCAATAGTGCTTTTTGAGAATGAAGACGATTCTCTGCTTCATCCCATACTACTGATTGAGGTCCATCAATTACAGAGGAAGTCACCTCTTGATCTCGCTTTGCAGGTAAACAATGCATAAAGATCGCATCAGAATTTGCTAAAGTCATTAATTTAGAATTAACTTGGAATTTTGGCAGGAATTTTTTGATTCTATTTTTATCAGTATTATGAATAGAGTCAAAGGTATCTGTAACAACCACGTCAGCATCAGCAATTGTACGACTTGGATCATTTGTTAATTCAACATCGGTTAATGCAGATACATTTTTGACGATATTTTTGAAGGGTTCAAAGCCCTTAGGAGTAGCAATTGAAATTTTGCATCCTGCAAGACCCGCACCAATTAACATGGAATTACATACATTATTTCCATCACCAATCCAAGCAATTTTTAGTCCAGAAATTTTTTTCTTTTTTTCTTTTATTGTAACAAAATCAGCAAGAATTTGACATGGATGATATGAATCAGACAACCCATTTATCACTGGAATTGTTGCATTTTTTGCTAAGTTTTCCAAAATACTATGATCATAAACTCTTGCCATAATACAATCAGTATATCTTGAAAGAGTTTTTGCAGTATCTTCAATAGTTTCGCCTCGGGATAATTGCATATCATTTGATGAAAGATTCACTACTGTTCCACCCAATTGAGTCATTCCAATTTCAAAACTTATCCTAGTACGAGTAGAGGGTTTTTGAAAAATCATTGTTAATGATTTATTTTTTAGAATCGGAGAGTTGCCCGATTTTTTAAATTCTTTTTTTAATTTAATTGCATAATCTATAACACCATTAAATTCTTTTTTTGATAATTCATCCAATGCTAGTAGATTTTGTGTTTTAAGTTTCATTTCTTGAAGAATCCAAATAAGCCTCTCTTCTTTTTAGTTTTATCCTTTTTGTTATCTGAATAATCTGATTTTTGTTCATTATTACTATCGTTTTCATCATAATTATCTTCTTCATCTTCTTCTTCATCTTCATCATCAAAGTCTTCAACCGAATTAATTTTTGAATCTCCAGGTTTGGGTTTTCCATCTTTTATCCATGCCCTAATTTTATTTCCAAGTTTTATTGCATCAGCATCGCTTTCAGGGGGAGGAATATCAAACCAATCAGAATATTTTGCAATTTCATCATCAGAGATTCCATAAAATGGATCATCCGAGATGGAGTCGGCTTCTGGTTCTGGTGTTGGTTCTGGTTCTGGTGTTGGTTCTGGTTCTGGTGTTGG
>VMDM01000044.1 GCA_008080815.1 Candidatus Nitrosopumilus sp. | reverse complement strand
ACTGCAACAATAATTCCTGCGATCAATGACTTTGAATTTTGTTTTTGATTGTTAAAAGTCAATTCATCACTCATTAGTTACGAGATCTTTTTTACATAATTTATCCTAATGGATAATCAAAAGTTTGGAAGCCAATGATGGGATCTGAACCCATGACCTTCCGCTTACAAGGCGGATGCTCTAGCCAGGCTGAGCTACATTGGCACGAAATTTCATGGTTAACTTCGAGTTTTAAAGTGTTATCCGACACTGTTTTTGTTCAAATCTATGAAATTCTGACCATGAGTTTATAACAAAATACATTTCTCTAATTTTTATGAGATACATTGAGCCAGTTAGAGCCAAAGTTCTCATGATGATGTTCTTTGCAACCGGTACAATAGGAGTTGTCATTGCGTTGTCACCAATTGCTCCTGGTTCGGTTAAGATGATCATCACTTTGATGGGTGTGGTTAACATCGGCTTGGGTGCATTCTTTACATTCATCTTGATGACTCAGCCAAAAAAAGAACCAGACAAAAGAAAAAAGAAAAAGAAAAACAAAGAATAGACGAATATCTTTACTTTAATTAAAGTTAAATAATAATTCATTTTCGTAATTTCAGAAATGTTAGATTTAGTTGCAAAACAATTGTTTCTTACCAAAGGTAAGGGTGTTCATGAAGACAGACTCACAAGCTTCGAGTATGCCTTGAGAGATGCAGGAATTGCAGGAACCAACATTGTCCTGATATCTAGTATCTTTCCTCCAAACGCAAAATTGATTTCAAGAAAAGACGGCTTGAAAAAAATTAAACCTGGACAGATTCTATTTTGCATCTATTCAAAAAATCAAACAAATGAACCACACAGAATGTGTTCAGCTTCAGTAGGTCTGGCTCAACCAAAAGACCCAAATCGTTATGGTTATCTTTCTGAATACGAATCCTTTGGCCAAAATGAGATTCAGGCAGGAGATTATGCTGAAGATATTGCAGCCCAAATGCTTGCCTCATCACTTGGAATTCCATTTGATGCAGACAAAAACTGGGATGAAAAGAAACAACAGTGGTCAATCTCTGGTCAAATTTACAAGACACACAACATTACTCAATCCACCAAAGGTGACAAAGATGGCAAGTGGACTACAGTGTTTTCAGCAGCAGTTTTGCTTGTCTGATTATTTTTTGTATCCTTTGAGATAAAATAATGCAGCACCAATTGCAACAATTGCAATAATGATGAGGACAATTATTGATTCGTCAAACTCTACTTGAGATTCTTTAATTTCTTCACCAATGGTAAAGACTAGATTATCTTTTGAAACTAGTTTGTCTTGCCCAAAGATGTATTTTGCTTGAATGCTTTCACCTGATTCTGGGTCAAATATCCAACCTTGTTTTGAGATATCAGTTGGGAATTTTTCATCATCAATAACTTGGGTTGGAACAATGTTTCCTTTAATGTCTGATATAATTTCACTATTTGGAGACAGAATTGCAATTTGAATTATTGAATTTAATGGATAATTACCTTGAGAAAAGTATTCAGATCTTTTGATTTGCTCAACTTGAAGAAACTCTAGCGGACTGAATTTTTTTACCTTGTCTGCTTGATTTGGATAATCTACTGATAATTTTAATTGCATTAATGACCTGTCATTTACTGGAATCAATGAGAATGTAACTCTGGCATTATCATCTCTTGAAAGATTTTTTGCAATATCAAAAAATCCGCCACTTTCTCTAATGACTTGAGGAATCAAAATTGCAGAAACTTTGTCAAACATTGAATCTGATGATTCCATATTCATTGTGTACACTGCTGAAACTGTACCTCTACCAGATATTGCACCTGATGTGCCTAGTGCCACATTTGACTTGTCATCTGTATGAATAAAGACTGAATGCAATTTTGCATCTGTATCAAATACCTCATTTATCTCATCAATAAACGAGTTTGCAACATCTTTTGTTGTCTGCTGAATGGCTGTGATTCCCTTGTCATTTGTGTCTCTTGCCACATTAATTAGAATACATGCCTCGTCAACTACTCCCAAAATGCATTGATTCTGATTAGTAACTATTACTGACTGGACTCGACCATCTTCTCTGATTCGTTGTTCTAATTCTGCAGGAATTCGTAGTTCCTGGATACTGGTACTTTGAAGCGTAACTGATGCTGTCACATTTTGAGAGATACTTCTATCTACAATGACTTGAGCAGTCTCTTGAAATGTTGCCAATCGCATATCTTGTGCGTATCCAAAATTAACACCAATCAAAATTACAAACAAGGCTGCACCAATTACTGCTATTCCCTTCATTGGTTGAATCTCAAAAAATGTAACTATTAACTTTACTGAGAATAAAATTCAAAACTAGACAAGAATTATTAGCAGATGAATAACCATATCACAAATTGGCAATTGCACCATTCTTGGAAGAAGCATTCTCTGATCCCATATTTGCACTAGTAACAGTCATTGCTTCTTTTGGAATTGGCTTGTTTCAAGGTATAGTTTTAGGACGCTCAATTCTCTATAGGTTCCCACGATTGCAGAACCATCTAAAGACTGTCTCAATCTCTTTGTTTGTTTTGTTTCTCATAAATGCAATAATGAGTGTCCCTCGATTTGCATCTCCTGAAAAAATTGATCTTACAAATATTTCCTCAAATTCCTCACTTGAAATTACATCTATAGTATTTTTGGTCTTTGGAGTCAATACCGGTTTTCTTACAGTTTTGGCACTGTCAGTAACTGTAATGACTTTTGTTTTGTTGAAATTTACACAACTTCACGGAGTACTGAAGATCTTTGTGTTTTTCTTTAGTGTACTAATTCTGGTTTTAACTGGAATTAGCAGATTTACTGAATTGACTCCTAGCACTTTTGAAGTACTTCTCTACTTTTTGTACCAACTAGGAATCACTATTGGAATTCTGATAGGAACAATGCGTAAAGTAAAACCAAAAAAACCTGACTTTAAATAATTTCAAACATTTAAATCCAGAAATCTCTTATTTTCTTTGACATCGAATTCAAACCGTTCGGGGAACAAGCTGGCAGTCCATGCGTTGGACTGTCAGCCCCATTAATTTAAAAACTAATTAAGTTCTGATAATGCTTTTACCTGTGATTTGACATAATCAAATCCCTCTTGCCAGAATTTCTCTGAAGAGATATCTATTCCATGTTCTGCAAGTAACTTTTCAGGCTTTTTTGCACCACCTGCAGCCAAAATTTCAATATATGATGGAACAAAATCTTTACCTTCATTTTTGAATCTCTGAAACAATGACAATGCCAATAAATTTCCAAAAGAGTATGCATAGCAGTAAAATGGAGTGTGGTAAAAGTGTGGAATGCAACTCCACTCTATAGCAAAGTCCTCAGACACATCAACTGAATTTCCAAATTGTTGCTTTAGATTTTGAAGATATGTCTTTGAAATCTCATCAACTGTGGTTCCTTTTGCAATCTGTTCATGTGCATCTACTTCAAAGATTGTGAAAAATGACTGTCTCATAATTGTAGCATATAGGTCATCAATCTTTTCAGATAACATTATCTTTTTCTCATTATCTGAAATCTTGTCTGAAATATTGTCATAGAGAAGCAATTCTGAAAATGTTGATGCAGTCTCCGCCAATGGAAGCGGTGCATCTTGAACCAAAATTGATCTATCTTGAGCTGCTTGACTATGTACTGCATGTCCTAACTCATGAGCCAAAGTAAAGACGTCTCTTGATTTTCCAGTAAAGTTTACCAAAACAAATGGTGTGATTTTTGGAGATAACGTGCTACAAAATGCACCATCTCTTTTACCAGGTCTTACAGAAGAATCAATATGATTTTCATCAAAGACTTTTTTTGCAAAACTTTCTAATTTGTCACTGAATCGTCCCATTGATTCAAAGACAAGTTTGACTGAATTATCGTACGAGTAATTTTTTTCTTTAATGTTTGCAGCAGCTGGTGCATAGATATCATATCTTCGAAGTTTCTTTAATTTGAGCATCTTTGCTTTCTGTGTAAAGAATTTCTGAAAAATTGGCGCATTTCTTTTACACACTGATAACAATGCCTCAATTGTCTTGTCATCAACATCATTTCCAATATTTCTCATTGAAATTGGAGACTTGTATCCTCGAATATCGATTCCCTCATCTTTCCAATTTTGAACAATATTTTGGTAAATCTCACCTGTAACTCCCTTATTTTGATTAAATTTTCCAAGAATTGTTTTGTAAGCTGTCTCTCTAACTTTGGGATTTGTATCTCTAACATAATTTGAAATCTCTTCTCTTGTCATCTTTTTTGTTTTGGTGCCAACTTTCATCTGATACTCAAATGCATTAGTAATTTTGTCATAAAGTTTGACTAGGGCTGAAATTCCAGTTACATCAAGTGTGTTGATGATTCTCTCTTCAGCCTCACTCAAGGAATATTTTGCAAATAGGCGCTTGTGTTCTAGATATTGTGCCAATTCTCCTGAATCCTTGATGAGTCTCTTTGCATTTTTTTCATCAACTTGTGTCTTCCACCACAAGTCAAAAAATAAGATCTTGTTTGATATCTCTGAGCCCAATTTTGACATTCTCATCATTAGTGAGGTTGCTTCATCAGACTGTGTGTCTGCAGAGTATGATAGTGACGCATATCCTCCAATTCTGCTCATCTTTTCTGATATCTCTTCGACTTGGCTAATTATTTTCAAAAATTCCTTTGAAGACATTTTTGGATTTAATTTTTGTTTTATTTTTTCAAAACTTGCAGCGTCTTTTTCCAACTCTAAAATCTGATTTTGAAACGCTTTACTTTTTGGGTCTTTTGCAAGCTCTGAAAGATCCCATTTACCAAGCTGGAATGAAGACATTACCTACTAGATTGATTCACTATTAAAAAATCAATAGTATTCTTTGTGCTCATAGCACCATTTCCAAATGTCCTCCGGAATTGCTTTCATCACTGGGTGACCTGTCTGCTCAAAATGCTTTGTTGCATGTTTTCCAATTGATGAATCACAACACCCAACATGTCCACAAGTAAGACACATTCTAATTGCAACAACTGGCAAGTGCTCTTTTTCGCATTCCTCACAACTTGGTGTGTTAGGAGTAACTCCTTGTTTTGCATGAGTAAAGTGTTCGCACTCTTTAGTCATATCAGAATTTCTTTAGCGTGTTTTTGTATCGTTTTATCGATTCTAAAATAATTGATTTAGCTTCTTTTGCTGATTTCCAACCGAGAATCTCTACTTTCTTTCCTTCCAAATCTTTGTAAACTTGGAAAAAGTGTGCAATCTCTGAGCGATAGTGGTCTTGAATATCTGAAATATCTGCAGTGTGAAGATATCTAGGATCATTAGTTGATACACATACAATTTTGTCATCTAACTCTCCGTTATCTTTCATCTGTAGTAGCCCAATTGGTCTTGCTTCAATTAATACTCCCGGATACGTTGGATTTGTTACCAAAACTAGTGCATCAAGTGGGTCTCCATCTTCTGAAAGAGTTTGAGGAACTAGACCGTAATCTCCAGGATAATGAAATGGCGAAAATAACACTCTGTCTAATTTAATGAGATTGTGTTTTTTGTCATATTCGTATTTGTTCATTGAACCCTTTGGAATTTCAACAATGACGTTAATTATTTCTGGAACATCTGGTCCTGATTCAATATCATGCCAAAAGTTTTTGCTCATTTTACAGTTTGAATTTTTCTAGATGTTATATGAATTATAGCAAAAAAATATCAGGGATTATACAATTTGGTTTGTGTTTGGAATAACACGGTATACCACAACTGTATACTCACCTTCAAATGCTCTTTGAATCTCTCCATTCTCATCTACATTGAGTACTCTGAATCTATAGTCATAGGAGCCATCTCCTTTTGGTTCCACTTGAGCCACATGAACCATCTCATCATCTTGGTTGAAAAACTGAATGATGATTGGGTGTCTCTCTGCAGAAACAGATGCTGCACCATGAACTACTCCCCATGGCAATTTGTTGTCTTCAGGAACTGTCATAGTTAGAGTGGATTTCTTTAAACTCAATTCTTCATTGATTGGAGTAATTGAGGTTTGGGATTCTGCATGACTTGGAATAGGTGCCATGAGAACTCCTAATGTTGCAATTACTGCAATCAAAAATCCTACTTTGGTCTTCATTTGGAATAGTTCAAAATAAGTTATTTAAAAAATTTGTTACAAATTTATTCGAAAATTCACTAAATTCAATTTTCTAATTAATTTTTGATTTATTTTTATGGTAACTCTTCTTCAAGATCTGAGCATGATTTGTGAACCCATTGATCTTTAGAGTTCTTTAAAATCTCTTTTCCGACTTTGATTGCTTCTCCACACTCAACACATTTTCCATTAAATCTTGCTTTCACAATTTATCTAAATTTTTGTCACATAATAAGTAGACCCTGAGTGAATTGTTTACTCATACTCTGATTATTTTGTAGTAATGCTTAATAGAATTTGGACGGTTCGGTCACCATGAATCAAAAAAGTAAATACTTGATTCCTATGTTCTCAGTACTCTTTGTTCTGGTGTTCACATTAACTCCCTCAGTATTAGCTGATGAGGAGGATGAAGACTATGAACATGAATACGAACAGCATGATGAATATCTTCATAATGAAAAATCTCATCATGATGAAGGTGAAATTCACACTTCTCACGGTTCAAGCAAAATGATGGGACATCATGCCGTAACTGTTGAGGGATTCTCTGGTGAGATCGCATTACCTTTAGAGATGACCTCAGACACTCATATGGAGATAAAGAATTCACTCACTGTATCATTATCTGATGCCGTATCAATTGCTGAATCCAATGGGTTGACTGATGCAATGAATGCTCACATTGTAATTGTTAAAGATGAGAATGGAAACAAGTATCTTGCATGGATTATCTCTTCGATGGGAATGCATGATGATTCAGATTCTTCTGCAAAATTCTTTGTAGTTGATGCTGGAAATTCATCTAACTATGTCGAGATAAGTAATCCACACATGATGCACAAAGAGAAAATGCATGATGTAAAATCAAAGATGGAAAAACATGCTGAAAAGATGGAAAAACATGCCGAAAAATCTAATGGAAAGTTTTCTGATTTCCGAAAACAGTTCTATGATTTAATTCAGCAGTTACGTGACGCATACAAAAATGGTGATTCAGATGCAGCTCAATCAATTAAAGAACAACTCAATGAATTAAGACAATCAATAATTGATTCCAAAAGATCTGAACTCTAAACTTTTTTTTAAATTTTAAAGTGGACCGGATGGTGTCATCGAAAACTGTTTTGCTGGACACCCCCACTATTTTTTAACACAACGTCAAAAAACTGAGATTAGATTTGTCAGGATAAAGAAGAATCACGAGACAGTGATAATTATTGGTGAACTTGATTGATTTTTTTCGTGTTATTGACTATGATTTAGGATGAGATATTTTTATTGTGTCTTCAAAATACCAATCCTAATTCGCTTACTACGGCAATAGTTTTGAAAGTCTTACCTGTGATCATAAAAATAATGAATTTTACAAACTTCATTTTCTTTGCTCCAGCAGCTATCAAAATCAAATCTCCAATAATCGGAATCCAAGCTGCAAAAAATATTGCACTCCAACCAAATTTTTTAAGTAGTTTATTGTCATTATTTTTCTGTTCAATATCTTTTCCATCTTTCTTTTTCTTGAATTTTGTGATCAATGTGTTTCCGCCAAAACCAATAAAGTAATTTAACAATCCTCCAATCGTAGATCCCAAAACCAATGCAATGCCCACTAGAATTTGACTCTCCCCCCCCCTAACAGTAAAGCTGAAGTCAGAATTTCAGTAGGTAACGGTATTGCAGTAGATGATAAAAACGAATTTAGGAATAATCCAATTACTCCATAATCCTGAAAAACATTATTGGCTAAAATTTCTTGAATTTGCTGATAAAACTGCATGAATGGTTCAAATCTCCGTTCTGTAAAGATAAGCCCTTACCTTGAGAATAAAACCAGTCATGAGAAATATCATAATACTAATACCCAGATAATATACAATACTTACATTGAATAAACTGCTCATTTTAATTCCCATCTAAGTATTGCTAGCTGGAAGTGTCATTTCATACTCCGCAGGAGAATCTGTTCCATCGTGGATAAAAAATACTGCAAAATGGTATAGCGAGGGCATCATATCTGATCAAGAGTATCTTGATTCTATAAAATTTCTAATTGAAAACAATATACTGGTAATTGATCAGATTAAAGACAAAGTCATAATTGAACCCATAATCGTTACTCCAGAAAAATCGTTCATTGATCCTAGAATCACCATGTGTGATCTTGTTTATCCTTCATATCTCTCTCAAGACCCATCTTTATTTCAACAAGAGCACTCCTTCTTAAATTACATACAGGACTGCATGGACCTCTATGAAGACAAGGTTTGGCATTATCAAGGAGAAGACCGACTAGAAAGAATTTATAATAAATTTATTGAAATACATGAACAAAATCTCACACTTCCTTCACAAACCCCAATAGAACCTCACATTGAAATTC
>VMDM01000009.1 GCA_008080815.1 Candidatus Nitrosopumilus sp. | reverse complement strand
CAGATTGTTGTCCATCAGCAGATTGTTGTCCATCAGCAGATTGTTGTCCATCAGCAGATTGTTGTCCATCAGCAGATTGTTGTCCATCAGCACCAGGAGGAGCGGCATTTTTGTAGAGTTCGGTTGTTACTTCATTAACAATTGATTGTAAAGCTTCTAACTTTGGTTTTAATTCCGTTGGTTCTTTGTCTAGAACTTCCTTTACTTCTTTAACAGCATCAGTGATTTTAATTCCTTGTTCTTGTGAGATTTTATCTTTTAAATCATGATTAACTAATTTTTCTGTTGTATAGATATAACTCTCAGCCTCATTTCTAAGATCAATTTTTTCTTTCTTCTTTTTATCTTCTTCAGAGAATTTTTCGGCATCTTGTTTTAATTTTTCAATTTCATCTTTGGAGAGTTTAGAACTTGATTCAATTGTAATCTTTGCTTCTTTTTGGGTACCTAGATCTTTTGCAGTAACATTTATGATTCCATTTGCATCAATGTCAAACTTTACTTCAATTTGAGGAACGCCTCTTGGAGCAGGAGGTAAATCAGTAAGATTGAAACTTCCTAAAGACACATTGTCATTTGCCATTGGTCTTTCACCTTGAACGATATGAATTGTTACAGCAGTTTGATTATCAGCAGCAGTTGTAAACACTTTGGCTTTTGATGTAGGAATTGTTGTATTTCTTTCAATTAGTGGTTCTCTTACACCACCCAATGTTTCAATTCCAAGGGTTAATGGTGTAACATCTAATAGAACAATATCACTAGCAACATCTCCGGCAATAATTCCTGCTTGAATTGCAGCACCCATTGCAACTGCTTCCATTGGATCTACTCCAGATTCAACTTCTTTTCCAACTATTTCACTTACAAATTTTTTGACTAGAGGAATTCTTGTTGGACCTCCTACCATAACGACTTTACCAATATCTGAAGTAGAAATTTTTGCATCTTCCAAAGCTTTTGAGATTGATGGTCTACATCTTTCAACGATTGGTCTGATTAGTTCCTCAAGTTTGGAACGAGTTAATCTAATTTCAAGATTTTTTGCGCCAGAAGAAGGATCATGTGCAATAAATGGTAAATTAATGTCAGTCTCCATTACTGTAGATAATTCAATTTTTGCTTTTTCTGATGCCTCTCTAATTCTTGTAAATGCTGTAGGATCACTTGAAAGATCTAATCCCTCTTTTTTCTTAAATTCATCTACTACATAATCAATCAAAACCTTATCCATATCGGTTCCACCTAATTGAGTATCACCAGATGTACTTAGTACTTCAAAAACTCCTCCTCCCATTTCCATTATAGTTACATCAAGTGTTCCACCACCAAAGTCAAAGACTAAAATTTTCATATCTTGTCCAGCTTTGTCTAAACCAAATGCCAACGAAGCAGCAGTTGGTTCGTTAATTATTCTTACAACATCTAAACCTGCAATTGTACCAGCATCTTTTGTTGCTTGACGTTGATTATCATCAAAATATGCAGGAACTGTAATTACTGCTTTTTCAACTTTTTCTCCAACAAATGCTTCAGCATCTTTTTTGATTTTTTGGAGAATAAATGAAGAAATTTGTTGTGGTTTGTATTCTTTATCTTGAATTTTGAATGTAAAATCGGAACCCATTTTTCTTTTTGCAGCAACAATGGTGTTTTGAGGATTTGTTACAGCCTGTCTTCTTGCAGGCTCTCCAATCAATAAATCACCATCTTTTGAAAATGCTACAACAGAAGGAAATGCTTTACCATATTGAGAAGCCCCTTCAGCAGCAGGAATAATTGTTGGTTTACCACCCATCATTACTGCTGCCGCAGAATTGCTTGTTCCTAAATCAATACCTATCACTTTTGCCATTTTTAATCATCACTTTTTTTTGAAATTTCTACTAACGTTGGTCTTATAATCCTGTTTTGAGAAATATATCCTTTCCTGATCTCTTTTGTAATGGTATTATCATCTAGAGTTGAATCAGAAATGACAGAAATGGCTTCATGTTTGTTCGGATCAAAAATCTCCCCTATTGCATCAATGGGTGTAACTTCGTATTTTTTGAGTAAAGAATCCATGTTCTTTAAAATTGAGTCAAGACCGGTTGTGTTTGTTTTATTTTCAGCAAAAGCATCACGAGCTCTAACAAAATCATCATAAATTTTTAAAATATCCAAAATTACTTGATCCACTTTAGCATTAATTCCATTTTGAATATCTGATTGAGTTTTTCGTGTTAAATTTTGATAATCAGCCATTAATCGAATAAATTTTTCTTCGCATTGTTGATTTTTTTGTTTTTCAGAATTCAATAATGATTCCCATTCTATAGATTCATTTTGAGAGATATTTGTTGAAGATTCATTTTCAGTGGAAGATTCATTTTGAGATTCTAATTCTTCAGACATTGTAACCAGTTTTTCAAAATAGAATATTTATACCATTATTGAAGAATTTCGCATAATGGATTAGCTTTTACAATAATTAATTCAGAATTTTGTTTGGATTTTTCAATTGTTTCAAAATCTTTTTGGGAACATGCAACAACTATGGTTTTCTTATCAGAATGAAACAAATCAAAATTAGGATCTTCATAAGCTTCAACATCCCCAATATAATCACGAAGTTTCGAGGTAAGTGTTTGTAACATTTCAATTTTGTCTCCTCGCATTGAATGTTGATCAATCGTCCAGGAAATTGCAATTTTTGTTCTACTGGCTTTAAGATCATTTTTCTTTAAAGTTGAACGTATTTCATCAATTAATCGTTTAATGTATCCATCAATTCCTTTTACACTTCCATTAATCAAATACATCAATGTGTTTGCTCCTTCAAAAGATGTTCCCAAAGTTTTAAGATCAAGCAGATTTTCAATCATATTATCAAGATAGGTTTGTTGAAAATCATCAGTAGATAGATCTTTTTTAGTAATTTCATCTTGTGCATACTTGCATACTTCTAAAACACTACAAAGACTAGAAAATCTTGATAATACATTGATGGCGTGAAAATGCTCCGATGAAGAAATTGCAGAGAATTTTTTCTCTTTTTTCCCAGTACTAAGAAGTTCAGATAACACAGAATCTTCTTTGGCATTAAATGAACCAATAATTTTTGGTTGCTCACTAATATCAGAAAGTGGATAATAGAAATATGAAATTTGTTTTCCAACGGTTAAGCCCGTAACATGTTCTAAAAGAGAGATATTTTCATTATTTCCTCCAAATCCAGTTGGTAATGTAAAAACTACAGAACTATTTTTTTTCATAGGTGCAACAGCGTCTTTGAATTTTGAATGAATTTCTGTTTTGATATCTTGTCCAGTTTTCCTAATTCGTGGTGTGAAAAATAGATAGTCAGCTTTTGATATTGCTACTTCTATTGGTTCCATTGCTAACAAAGGTTCATCTTCTTTAAGAGAAGACACGTTAGGATATGTTTTTGCAATCTCTGCTTTTAATGAGATTGCAGATGGAGTAGATTCATCAATAATGTATACATCAGCACCCTTAATTGCTAATTGAGATGCAATTCCATAACCTTCAGTACTTAAACCATAAACAACAATTTTAGAATTAGCCACATTTTATCAGTATATTTGACAAACAAAAACTTATTGAACTTGAAAAATTATTCCAAATATCGTGAAAATTTGGATTGATATTCTAACTCCTAAACAATTGGTCTTTTCTGAGCAAATTTTAAAAAAAATTGGTAAGAGACATGATGTTTTTTGCACCTCCAGACATTATCATGAAGTTGAAAAATTAGCCAAAATCAGAGATTTTAGCCTCAAAATTGTTGGTAGCCATGGTGGATTTGAAAAAAAAGACAAATTACAATCTAGTGGAATAAGAATTTTAAAATTATTACCCATTATTACAAAATTTTCTCCAGATATAGTGATAAGTTTTGCATCTCCTGAAGCTGCAAGAATCTCATTTGGATTAGGAATTAAGCATATAGTTTTTTGTGATTCTCCTCATGCATCTGCTGTGATGAAATTAACTATGCCTTTAATCCAAAAATTATTAATTCCAAAAATAATTCCAAAACAAGAATTTTCAAAATTTGGAATAGATAAAAAAGATATTATTACTTATAATGCAATTGATGCCTTTGTTACAAAACAGAGAATAACTAATCACGAAAATAATATTCCTTTTAAGAAAAAATTCAAGAAAAATATACTAATTAGAATTGAAGAAGAAGAAGCATCATATGCAAAAAAATCAAATTCAATTATTCCCATCATTAAAATAATAATTGAAAAGTATCAAGAAGAAAATATTGTAATCTTAACCCGATATCAAAATCAAGTAAAAAATTTAAAGAAACTATTTGGTAAAAAAGCAGAAATTCTTAGAATGAATTTTGATGGAAAAGTTCTTTTGGAGAAAACGGATATTTTTATTGGTTCAGGTGGAACCATGACTGCAGAATCTGCATTAATGGGAATTCCTACAATTTCATATAATGCAATACCTAATATCATTGAAAATTTCTTGGTAAAAAAGAAATTAGTGATTAGAGAGACTATCCCTCATAAGGTTGTAAAACAAATGGAAATGATTTTCAAGAGAGATAAAAAATATTGGAAAATCAAATCAGATAAAATAGTTAATCAAATGGAAGATCCGTTTGAAAAATTAATTGAGTTAATAAAACAACCTTAGTCAAATTTTGATTAAAAAGTTCATTAAGGGAGTTGTAATTTTTGTAGATATCAGCCCGGTAGTGTAGCGGTCAAGCATAGGGGCCTTTGGAGCCCTTGACCCCAGTTCGAGTCTGGGCCGGGCTACTCGAATTTTCAGTCAACACGAATAAAAGATGCTATTTTTAAGAATTGACATGACTGATCTAATTCTAGGAATGGGTGAAGTCGGTGATACTATCTATAATTTACTTTTAGAAAGAGGATTTTCATGTGTTGGAAAAGATATTGACTCAACCAAATGTAAAAATTTTTCAACTGAGGAGAAAATTTCAGAAATCGAGTGTTTGCATATTTGTTTGCCTGGAGAAATTAAAGATTTTGTAGAAATTTCAATTAAACAAATAGAGGAAATTGAAAAGATTGAATTTGTAATTGTTCATTCAACAGTAAGACCTGGAACCACAAAAATAATTCAAGAAAAATCTAAAACACCAATTATTTATTCTCCAGTGAGAGGAGTTCATAAAAGATTTTTAGAGGATATAAAAAAATATACAAAATTCTTTGCATCAGATAAAGAAAATTTGGATGAAAAAATTATTGATATGATGAAAAAAAGATTTGAAAAAATTCAATTGATGTCCAGTTTCAAAACAGCTGAGCTAGCAAAGATTCTAGTTGACACTACCTATTATGGATGGTTGATTAATTATGCACAAATTACTAAAATGATATGTGATAAAGAGGGAATTGATTTTGATGAAATGTGGAAATTTGCAGATGAAATTCATGAAAACTTGGGAAATAGACCCAAAATGTATCCAGGAATAATTGGAGGACATTGTGTAATTCCAAATCTTAATCTAATAGAAAACTCTGATTTAGAAATTATTAGAAAAATTAACAAGATGTTTTCAGAATCAAAAAAATAATTCAGAAATCTAATTTTGTCAAAAGCTTCGATGCCACAGTAAATAATCCTACTGCTAAAGCTAATAGAACCAACATTTCCATAATAACAAACTCCGTAATATTTCCAAATATGCCAGCTCTTACAACATCAACAAGATAAGTTAAAGGATTAAGATAAAATGCAGATTTGAGTGGTTCTGGTGCCCCTTCTGCTGGGTAGAATGCAGTACTTACAAATGCAAAAAATAAGAAAACGGTATTGATAATAACATTGAATCCTTCACTTGAGCGAAGTCTAGTTGAGATAATGGATGCCAAAGATCCAAAAAGAACTGAACCAGTAATTGCACCAAATACAATTAGCGGTATGGTAAAGATAGAAAACTCTACAGATTCAAAGAAGACAGGATAACCTACAACCGTAATTAATGAAGCACTAAAAAGTCCTATTACACCAATTGTACAGATATTACTTAGAATGTAATGACTTCTCGTAAATGGTCCAGACATAATTTGTTCAAACATTCCATGACGTCTGTCATTCCAAATTATTATTCCAGAAACTAGGGTACTATTCATAATATTGAAGCCAATCATTCCAGATGCAAGAAATGCTGGATAATCCAAATCTTTTGCACCAAATGGTACTGCTTGAATTAATGGAGAATATGCAAAACCTGCAACAAAAATGTAAATTAATGGGAAAAGTATTTGCCAAATAATAAATCCAGGATTTAATGAAATTGTTACATTTCTATTGACTAATCTAATTATTGGATGCATTTTCTCTCACCATTTTAAGAAATATTTCTTCTAAGTTAGTTGGAACTGCAGATAAATCTTCAATTTCAATATTTTCATCATTCAGAATCTTTAAAATTTTTAATAATACTAATTCAGATTTTTCAGATTGAATAATTATATTGGTTCCATTTTCAAAATTGATTTCACATTCTTTAATATCATTTAGTAATTCCTTTATTGATGAAATTTTTTCAGACAGATGTATTTTGATAGTTTTTTCTTTGCCGAATTTCTTTTTTAGTGATTCAGGTGTATCTATTGTAATGATTTTTCCTTTATCAATAATAGCTACTTCATCACACAAATATTCTACTTCACTAAGAATGTGAGTTGTATAGAAGATAGTAAGACCTGAGCTTACTTTATTTTTGATAAAGTCCAATAGTTTTCTTCTTGCACTAGGATCTAATCCAACTGTTGGTTCATCTAAAAATAAGAGATCCATATCATGCATAAATTCACGTGCAACTTGGACACGTCTTCGTTGCCCAATTGAAAGATCTTCATTTCGTTTTTTTCTAATTTCTACTAGTTCAAAATCTACTAGTAATTTTTCCATACGTCTCTTTCTTTCCTCAGATGAAATATTCCACATCATTCCATATTTTTCAAGAGATTTTTCTACAGTCAAAGTTGGTTCATAGCTAGGTTGCTGTAAAACAACACCTATTTTGTGCCTAACTTCAAGTGGATTTTGGATTGCGTTAATTCCCAAAATTTGAAGAGAACCATTTGTTGGTTTAATCAGGGTAGTAAGAAGTTTTATGGTTGTGGATTTTCCTGCACCATTTGGTCCCAAAAATCCAAAAACTTGACCAGGTTTAACTGAAAAATTGATTCCATCAAGAGCTTTAAAATCTCCATAATTTTTTGTAAGGTTTTTTACCTCTATGCAGGACATGACTGTTTTTTGTGTTAGCTACCTATGTAGTTACTGAGTTACCATAGTGATAAAATAATTCAAAATGCGATCATCATTTTAAATCCAACAAAATGAAATTCTTATTAATGCAGTTTTAATAAATAAAATAATGTCCTCAGTAGATATCTTAATTCAAAAACTAATGGAGTTAAAACCAGAATTATCTAAAGATATTATTGATGAGCAAATCAGAATTAAGAAAGAAAAAATTGGTGGAGGATATCTTACTGATGAAGGAGCAATTTTTCTAATCGCTGCTGATTATAACATAACATTAGAAAAACCAACTAAAAATGGTTCTTCATTAAAGGATCTTACATCAGGAACCAAAGAGATTACACTTGAAACTAGAGTGATTAATGTTTCACCTAAAAAAGAATTTTCTAGAAAAGATGGTAGTACATCAGTTAGAAGAACTATGACAGTTTATGATGAAAATACAACCGCTAGTGTAACTTTATGGGATGAAAAAGCAAAATTATCAATTATAGAAAATATCAAACCAGGAGATTTAATTAAAATCATTAAAGCATATGTGAAATCAGATCTTACTGGAACACCAACTCTCAATATTGGAAATTATTCAGATATTGAAACTTCTAATGAAACAAGTGAGATACCACAGATTGATTCTATTTCAAAAGATATTAGTCAAGTACAAGATGGAGATAGAGATTTGGTTATTAAAGGAGAAATTGACGGATTAATTACTACCTTAGAGTTTACAAATTCCCGAGGATTACCTGGAAAAGCTCTCAGAATGAGCCTAAAAGGAAATCAAGGCAGCAACATGAGAGTTGTTCTTTGGGGCAAAGATGAAAAAGACATACCAAATATGATTTCAAAATCTGCCAAAGTTAGGCTATTAGGTGTTAGAATCAAAAATGGAAATCAAGGATTAGAAATTCATGGAAATGATGCTACTCAAATCGAAATTGAAGGAGGAAAAGAAGCAGAACCAGTAATAAGTAGAATTCTATCAATTTCTAATGAAGATAATAGGACAATGGTACTAGCTTCTGATGAAAAAAGAAATCTTTTCAACATTATTGATTATGCAAAAACTATTTCAGATTTCAATGTCGGTGAGATTATAGAATGTATGCCATCAAAAGTTTATGGAAATGCCATAACATTAGATGAGAATTCATTTGTTAGAAAATTAGATAATGATGAAAAAATACCAACACTTTCCCAAATGCGTACTAGAATTTCAGATATCAAAGTTGATGGAACGTTTTGTATTGAATCAATAATAATTAAAAAACCTGAAAGAAGAGAAGTTCAAACCAAAAGTGGAGAAAATATTTCTTTATCTGAAATGTTTGTTGAAGATGATACGGGACAAATTTGGGTTAAAGGTTGGAGAAATCTTGCAAGGGAAATTGACAAATGTGAATTAGGTGAAATTGTTTCAATTACAGCAGTTAATGCAAAAGCTGGTTTAGAAGGAAGAATTGAGTTATTCTTGACTTCGTTTTCAAGTATTACAAAGAAAAGCTAGGAATCCCAGAAACCTCTAGTTACCACATACTGTCTTTCTGCTTCATAGATTTGTTTTAGTAGATATTCATCATCAACCATATTTCTCAGAATTCTTGCGCCAGTATCAGCTCCTACACCGTAACCGGAAAGTACAATCAGAGCAGTTTTTCCAAAACTTTCAATCAAAGAAGATACTTTCCAGGCACGATCTAGTTTATGTTTTTCTTCACCAGTAAGCTTTTTGCCATCAAATTTTTTTCTAATAATTTTTGGCAAGTCATAATCGGAATAAAATGTAGCAGTAATCTGACGACCCTTACAGTATGGACAAATAAGGATATTTTTTACCTCAGCAGTTTCAATAACTTTCTCCCATTTTCCACATCTTGCACATACCAACCTATGCTTTGTTTTTTCTAATCTAGTTTTTACAAGATCCAAAATTCCTTTGTCAAGATTCGCAGGTGATGAATAATATTTTGAGGTATGATCAAGAATGGGTTCTGCAAGTTTAGAGAATTGATCGACTTCTATCCATTTCAAAATAATTTGATCGTCATGAATTTTTTTTAAAATTAAATCTGTTCCATCAAGATCATATTTGTCATGAAATAATTCTCTTAAAGCTTCTTGCACTAATGGAGTTTTTGCATATCTTTCATACAAAAATCTAGCAGATTTTCTTTCATAAACAGCTCCTCTTCCAACAATTCCAAATTTTTTAGCAACACACCATGTTCTCCAATTAACATTGTGTGTTCCAGCAAGAGATGCTGAAACTAATGAATTTAAATCATAATCGTCTTTTATAACTTCGAGAAATAATTTTTCCGAGATTCTTGATCTAGATGATAAAACAATTCGATAACCATCAGACCGAGAATCAACTACCGAACCCAACATTGAAGAAAACATTGAGGATAGTAATGTTGATAGTGTAGAATTAATTTTTGTTCCAAAGCACGTGTGAAGAACAATAGAACCCTGAGATTTATTGGATTCAATTAGTACAATATTTTCTTCAAAAAATTCATTGAAATTTAATTTTGAAATCAAATCATTATTCATTTTAACTGTACCATTTCGAACTTTGGTTCGAAAATCTCCAACTTTTCTTGCGGTTCTATAATCTATTGGAATGTTTTCACCTTCCCAATATGGAACTGTGATACCACCTCCTCTAAAGGGTTCTACATTTACAGTGAATGATTTTTCATCAACATTAAGAATTCTCCACTGAGAACCTTTTAAAACAAAAATATTTCCTGATTCACCATAATCTCCAACAAATCTTTGATCAAGAGTTCCAATAATTTTTTTTCCAATACTATCAAAAACTTTGAATTTTAAAATATCAGGAATGGTGGATAAATTTTCAAAATAATATTTGAATGATCTTCCTTTTTTCCAAAAACACATTTCGGTTCTATCAAAAAATATCAAATAATTAGAATCAAGCAAGTCTAGTACATCAACAAGTTGTTTAATTGTTAGATTTCTAAAGGGAAAGGCTCTTGTAAAGATTTTAAAAGCATCCTCTACAGTTATCTTTCCAATTTGCATTGTCAATCCAACAATATGATGAGCAAGAACATCTAGAGAACCATCATGAATTTTTTGTTCTTCAATTGAATTTTCATCAATTCTTTGTAAAATGGCGCGTGCTTCAAATTCATCATCAGGATTATTTGTAATAATCAAACCCTTTGCAGATGAATTTCTATTGTGTCTGCTTCTTCCAATTCTTTGAACAAATTTTGATACTTGACGGGGTGAACCATAATGAATAACTAATTCTACTGAACCAATATCAAGACCTAATTCTAATGATGAGGTACAAACAACAATACCTTTGTTCCCCTCTCTAAGACTTAGTTCAGTTTCTTCTCTTACTTCTTTTGATAGAGAACCATGATGTAATTCAATTGGAATCTGTGATTTTTCTTTTAATACAGATGCAAGAAATTCAGCCTCTCCACGAGTGTTTGTAAATAATAGGATAGGCGAATTTAGATTTAATTCAGATACGTATTCTAGTACTTTATCAGAGACATCAGAAATAGTTCCTTCAACAAATTTTATTTCTACATCATATTTTCTAACAGATCTATCACGAACAATTTCACATTTTCTTTTTGTACCTACTACAAATTTGCCTGCATCCTCAAAATTTCCCACAGTTGCAGAAAGTCCTATTTTGGTCAGTGGTTGTTTTGAATTTAATTCCAGTCGTTCAATACTAAGAGATAATTGAGAACCGCGTTCACTAGATAATAACTCGTGTACTTCGTCAATTACAACCCATTCTAAATCAGAAAGTGATTCAAGATACTTTGGCTGAGTGAGTAAAATAACTAATGTTTCCGGAGTTGTAATTAGTACATCTGGAGGATTTTCTGTAATTTTTTTTCTATCTTTTTGAGATGTGTCACCATGTCTGATTTCAATTGTCAACTCGCATTTGTGAGCATATTCAGTAATTCTTCTAAAAACATCTCTATTGAGTGCCCTTAATGGAGTGATGTAAATTGCTTTAATTTTATTTAATTTTTTTAAATTTTTCAATTGAGAAAAGATTGGAATTACCGAACATTCTGTTTTACCTGAACCAGTTGGAGCGATAATTAAACAATCTTTTTTTTGTAAAATATTTGGAACTGCTTTTTTTTGAATTTCAGTTAGATTAGAAAAACCAAAACTCTCAAAAAGAGATTCAATCGACGGATTCATCTGAGGTAGGGTTTCTTGTTTTTTCATAGACAATTACACCAACTAATCCAATAGCAAACATGATTACAGTAATTACAGGAATTGAATCAAATATTCCAGCCATTCAATTACTCGTTGATTCAGATTTAAATATCTTGAGCATAATTTTCTAAACCATTTTTTGTAATTTCGAATAGAAACTCATCATTTGTGAAAGGGTAATTTATTTCACCTTTGTGAAATTTGGGAAATTTTGTTAAATGAATTTTGATGTGGGTGAATTGATCTATTACAGTTTTCATATTTTCCATTTCCTTTCCTTCAATTTCTCTAATCATATTAGTTACCACGAGTGGAATTTTTTTATTGATTATAATTTCTGTAAGTTCTGTAAAATATTTCAAAAATAATGAATTTTTTTCATAAAGATTTTTTTCCTTGGCAAATTCAAATGAGAACAAATCTGTTACATTATCAATTACTATAAGGGAAAAATCATTGTGGAGAATTTTTTTTGATGACTCAATTTGTTCGGATGTATTTAGAACTCTATGAACATAAATTTTATTTAAAAAATCGATGTCAGAATTGAATTTTTTTGCCAGTTCTAGGATTCGTTCTGGTCTGAAACCAGAATTTGTATCAATGTACAATACTGTTCCTCCACTTTTTATTGCATTTACACACATTTGAAATAAAAATTGAGTTTTTCCCGAACCATTTTTTCCAAAAATATCCAGTATTATTCCAGTAGTATTGTTAAAAATTTCATCTAATTTGGTAATACCTGTTATGATCATTGACAAATTTTAAAATATTTAGAAAAAATTTAAAGAATTTTAAAAACTGTTCAATAGGTAAGGCTTTTATTCTAGACTTGAAAGTTGCATATCAAGTGAATAATTAGTGTCTCAATCAAATAGCGCAAAAAGACCTCTAACAACTCTTCAAAAAAG
>VMDM01000012.1 GCA_008080815.1 Candidatus Nitrosopumilus sp. | reverse complement strand
TCATAAACAGTTTAATAATCAAATTCAAAATGTATCATTGTTGCAGTTATAGTACAGTCTGGTTAGTACTCGTGATTGCCAATTACGTGACCCGGGTTCAAATCCCGGTAACTGCACCATTAGAATTTCCTTTATTCAAAGCTGATTGAATTATGAACAAAGCCTCAGAAGCTTTTTCTGGACGAGGAAGTTGAATAGCAATGAATTTTCCATTTTCAGGTTGTGATGAAGCCATAACAATGATTGGATTTTTTGCAAGACTCTCAAAGAATCTAAAATGTTCATTGGCATTTATTAGAAATTTTTCAATAATTTCCCCGACTGAAAATGTTAGTACTGTTTCAACAAAAACATGTCCCAAACCATCCTGTAAAATATTTAAATCAGATCTTACAGAAAATGGAACACCATCAATTTTTTTCATTATGGAATCATATTTTTTTTCATCAATTATGATACATGCTGTTTCTTTGGAATCAAAATTAAAAGATGTGATTCCCTTATGAGATTTATCAATTAATTTTTTTAATTCATCAGACATGATCTTTTTCTAACTTTGGAGCAATTTTGTCTCCAGATTTTATCAAAAACGGAGAAATGAAAGCAGTGATTATTGAAATAATTCCTATCAATGGAAATACAAATGAGCTTACAGCACCAATATCTACTCCGGTTTTTACAATTACAATGGAGAACTCACCTCGGGGTGCAGCTAATGCAAGACCAGAACGAATTGTTTTTCCGGGTTTTTGTCTGAAAATCAAGTTTCCTATAATATTACCACCGAATTTCATCCCTGTTGCAACAGCAATTAGACCAAGTGCTATCCAGATATAATTTTCAATTTGTGAAATATCCATTAATGCGCCTACAGAAATAAAGAAAATCGCTACAAACATGTCTTTGATCGGACTAGAGAGTAGTTTTGCTACTTCAGCAGATTTAGATTCAGCAACTAAAACACCAGCTAGAAATGCTCCAATTGCCACAGACAAACCAACAAGGTTGGCAAGTAATGCATAACCAAAGCAGACACCCAGAACGCTTAGTAGTAGAATTTCTCGATTTTCAGCAGAAGCTACTCTATCAATCAATGGTGGGATTAATCTCGTACCGACAGTAAATGTTCCTACAATCAGACCAGTTGCAACTAAAACAACAATAATTATTGATTCAATTGAAACAGAACCTACCAATGCAATAGATTGTAATGAAGATATCAGAATTACAGCAATTACGTCTTCCACAATTAAAATTCCCAAAACCAAAATAGATGACTCTTTTTTGATTTTACCAAGTTCTTCAAAAATTTTAACAATTACAGCTGTACTAGAAATGGACAAAGCAGCCGCTATGAAAAGTGCATCCATGAATTGTAAACCAAATGCAGTAGCAGCGTAGAAAACAACACCTAATGTTGAAAATAATCCAATACTACCTACACCAATCGCCACTCTACCAATACTACGAATTTTAGCATAAGGAAACTCAATTCCAATAACAAATAGAAGTAAAATTACGCCGATTTCTGCAAAAAGATTCAATGCAGAAATATCATTAAGTAATCCAACGGTTTGTTCTAACGGATTTGCTTCCCCAGAGGGTAAAATCCATGACCATAGTGGAGATAAAGGACCAATCAACATACCCGCAAAAAGATATCCAATAATCAGTGGTTGTTTAATTTTAAAAAAAGCTAATGTAACTATAGCACCAATAATCATAATCAAAGCAAGATCAGTTACAAAATTATGATGAATTGCATCACTAGTCACTTGACCAACAAGAGTGTCCTTGAAATTATCTAATGAGCTGGAAATATCTGTTGAATCAATTTGAAGCCCAAATATTTCCATAATTTCAATTAACTAAATTATTTAAAAATGATTGGAAGAAATCAATTGAATAAATTATTCTTAAAATCACAAACTCTAACTCTTTATTTTCCTCTAACAATTTAGAATTGCAGAGTGATGATTAGGTCATCTGAAATTAATGAAGAAATATGACCTGGGGTATCTGACTGCAAATTGGTTACATCGTAATTACCTGATTATTAATAGTACGGTACTTTACAGTACTATATGCTTCAATGTGAGTATTGCCCAAGAGGCTTCATAGAAACTGCAAACGGATTAGCAGAAAAAACATTTCACGAGTTACTTCATGAACCAGAAGTGGTAAATAAGTAACTCAATTGATTTTTTATTTTACACTCAACTTTTTTAACATGAAAACAAGAAGATAGTTTATGGAAGCCAGAAAAAAATCAAGTTCAAAAACTTCTGGTATTCCAAAAAAAAAATCTAGTAAAGAACCATCAGCAACATCTATTTTAAAAAAAGTAGGTAGTGTATCAGACACAAACAAAGCTTTGCAAAAAGAAATTAAATCAATGACAAAAATTTTCAGTGAGAATCAAAAAGTTTTGATATCTATGAAAGGAATGATAGATTCACTAACAGGTGTATTGGAGTATATTCAAAAACAGTCAAAGCAGTTAGCAGTATTAGAAGACGACACACAAAAACTCTATTCAGGATTAAATCAGGTAAAAGCACAATCAAACATCATAGAGAAGATAAATTTTCAAACCGAAAGACTACAAGATGAGGTTAACAAAATTTCAGAAATACAAAAGAATTCAAAATCAGTAGAAATTTCTCAACAAGTTGAGGATAGTGTCAATTCAATTAGAAATAATTCACATATGATAATTAAAATTGCTCAGAGAATTGATGAAGTTAGAGATGAACTAAGAACAGTTTCTGGAAAAACAAATTCTATATCTGAGATAAATAATGAAATTGAAAATCTCAAAAAACATATTGAAGAAATTATTAGTAAAACATCTAATTTACAAGTCAATTCACAAATTGTTGATAGTTTAAAAAATGAACTAGAAAAAATTACAGAAGGTGTTTCTGAAAAATCCGATGTCACTTCAGAATTAGATGCCATCAAGGTAGCAATTGATGCCATTTCTGCAAAAGCAATAAAAATTGAATCTTTAGGATTAATAATTGAGGGATTAAAACAACAATTCAATACAGTTTCTGAAAAGGCAAGTCTAGATAGAAAATCAAGTTATGACACAATTAAAGAATTAGCCTCAAAAATAGATAAAATAGAAGAAAATGTTACAATATTGAACCAAAAATCAGAGTCAATTTCAATCATTAACGAGGAATTAAAAAGTGTGAAATCTGGATTTTCAGATTTCAAACACGACGTAATAGAAAAAACATCCAACATTGGAGACAGAATTTCTTCAGTTAATGAAACTATAAAGAAACAAGAAGAAACAACAAATGAAATTTTCAAACAAACTGAAAGATTATCATCAGATATTCAAGAAATTAGAAATGTGACAAACAAAGCATCAGATGATGCTTCAAAAGAGATGATGGCATTATTGAAATTGTCTGAATATCAATCCAACATTAGGATGAATTCTGAATCAAAATACGGTGATGCAAAAATTTTAGAAAATATGGCAATTCAAACAAAAGACATAATGAATTTATTTGAAAAAATTTCCAATGAAACAAATCAATCTATTCCTTTACCAAATGATGTTAGACAATGGGCAATTAGTAAAATTTTAGATTGTGCAGATAAATGGGAAGTTAGATTTTCAGATGTATTTTCAGTTCTAAGTAATGTGATTGGAAGAGATCTATTGAAAGAGTCAATTAGAATAGAACAAGTTAGAGATATTTATGGAATTAGAGCTGTAGATGAAATTAAAAATGAATTGAATATTTCCTAAATTCCTTCCTGGTCTGATTCTTTTAATTGTTCACGTTTCTTCTTCAATGCTGTAAATACACCCAAAATTGCTGCAATCCACATGGTACTAAAAACAATATTGGATATACTGACATACATGTATGGGGTTGCATCCATGATGTTTGTTTTCAAAATAGTTGCTCTAGCATTAATGTCCAACATACCAGTATGAAAATCCGAACTATCTTTAGATGATAAAGATATTTTTTCAATACTCGATTTCATTGTTGTTACATCATTTTGAATTCGAAGAAAATTAGTAGATTCTGTAGAGAATATCCAAACAGGGTTTTTTGATATTACAGTACCAGATTCATCTTTGATTTCAGGTAATTTTTCTAAAACAGTATCTAAATCACTCTGTATTGCATTAAGGTGTGAATTTATTGTGATTGGATCAGAAGAGCCAATTATTCCATCCAAGTGACCTCTTATCCTATCAAGAGGATAAACATCAGTAGCATATCCATTAACAGCCATGGTACCTCCAAAGATGATTATTGCCAATATACCTACCATCGATAAGGTGTAAACTCTATTTGCCATCTTTTCTTTCTTCGTCAGTTGGTCATTAACGCTCGATTTATTTCTTTTAAAACGTGTATGTGAAAAACTGAGATAGGCAATATAGAAAAATCCTACGGTTTGAAGACCAATTATTGGTGCAAAAATAGGATTATTTGAAAATATAGATACAAAAATTCCAATAAATCCATAGACACCAAAGAAAATTTCAAGTAATGTTACTTTTGAGAAAGGAAGATTGTATGCATTGTCTTTCCAGTCATCTTTTTTCTTGAGTACTCCATACTTTGGAGTTCTGAGAAATTCATTCTTTTTACCCAATACCGCATCAAAAACTGCTACAGTATTGTTAACTGACATTCCTGCATTATAGACTAGTAATGCGGGAAGAATTTTTGCTTTGGATTTCCAGGATTTATTGTACATACTTTGAATTATCATAATGTATGCACCAGGACCCATTGCAAGATATGTTGCAATAGTGATAGCAGGCAAAAAACTCACCACGTAAAGATTAACGTTAGATGAAAGTAATATTGGAAGCATCAAAAATTGGATTAGCATTAACGGATAGACAATATGTCTTGTGAGTTGAATGAAAGCCTGAATTTTTGCCTCAACAGATACAGTACGCTTTACAACGATATCAGATAAGAGTTTGATTGCACATTGAATTGAACCTTTAGCCCATCTGAACTGTTGACGTTTAGCTGCATTCATTTGAACTGGTAATTCGGCATCAACTACTACATCAGGCAAAAATACACATTTCCAGCCTTTCATTTGAGCGCGGTAACTTAAATCCAAATCTTCAACAAGTGTGGCAGTATGCCAACCGCCTGCATCTTCAATACATTCTCTTTTCCAAATTCCTGCAGTTCCATTAAAATTCATGAATAAATGGGAATTGCTTTTGGCTTTTTGTTCAATTAAAAAGTGAAAATCTAAACTCAATGCTTGTGCTTGAGTAATTGCAGAATAATTTTCATTTACATGTCCCCATCTACATTGAACTAAACCTATATTATTTTGAGAAAAATGAGGGATTGCTTTTTTCAAAAACCATGTTGGTGGAATAAAATCAGCATCAAAAATTGCGACAAGGTCAGTATCAGTTGTCTGCATTGCATATTTCAGAGCTCCTGCTTTGTACCCCTTTCTTGTACCACGTCTTACATGTTCAATGTTGAATCCATCCTTTTTGTAAGAATCAACAGTAGAGTGAAGTAAATCTACAGTATCATCATCAGAATCATCTAAAACCATTATTCTCATTTTTTCAATAGGATAATCCAATTTACAAACAGCATCAACCAACCTTTTTGCAACATATTTTTCATTGTAAATTGGTAATTGTATTGTTATTGAGGGAGTTCCATTATCGATTGTTTTGAGTACATCTTTTCTTTTATTTGATAGAAAAGCAAGATAGTAGAAATTACAAGTGTATGCAGTAATCAAAACAGCTGAAATGAGAAATAATTCAAAAGCTAATGAAGTAATAGGATTAATTGCCATATCTTAATTGAAAAATAGACTACCTGAATTTATAGTTGAAAGAAAAAATATTCTATTTCTGTTCAAAGATCTTAATTGCTTGTGGTGGACAAACATTTTCACAAGCTAAGCAGAAAATACAGTCAGGTTCTTTTGACATTAGTGGTTTCTTGTCAGATGCTGGATTGCCAGGAGAATCAAACCACTCATAAACACCAACAGGACATGCTTCAATGCAACCACCATCAGCTACACAAATATCATAATCAACTGAAACAAATTCACCCCAAACTCCCATTATTGCATTACTTGTTCCTTTTCTACCCCAAGTTTTGATTGTGTGTTCAGCAGCATCAAATGAAGAAGATTGTTTCATTTTTGATTTAAACTCAATATCAATTGGACCAGGTTTAGCACCATCAGGAACTTCAATTGCCTCATCATCTTCTTCAGCATCTTCTTCTTTGTTTTCAACTGGTTTTGGTTTTGCACCAAGAACGATTTTTGCAAGAGGAGTGATATCTTCTAATTTTTGAATAGCTGCCACTTCAGACATTTTTTCAGTTTTTGCAAAATAAGAAATCATCTTATCAGCTAAAATTGTATTTCTCAGAATTGTGTCAATCACCATTTTTGCAAAATGATCAGCTTTCTTTCTGTAATCTTTTACCCAATTTGGATCACCAAATTTTTCAATTGGGAATATTTGATAAATTATATCGACAACTTCACCAGTCACAATTTCTACTGTAACAGATAATTCAACTTCTTCGTATCCTTTTTCATCAGGGTCATCTTTGTTTTGTTCTTTCCATCTGTATGTTGCAAAGATTCTGTCAGCATACATGTCCATCTCAAATGCTTTTTTCAATCCATCATGAACTGAACGAATCTCATTTGGTTCCTCTAGAACAATAGGTAATCTGTACAATCCAAGTTTGAAACCATGTAAAGGATAAACGCCACGTTTTGCAGTAGGTGCTTCCATAGACCAAACTCGATCTTTGAGGAGTAGGGACATTTACTTTTTCGTGAAGTATTTTATTTAAAAAGGTTGTCAGTCATCGTCCGGACACGTAAGTTCCCTTAATTCAGTATATTTTTTTTCCATTTCTTTAGCAGGGATCAACACATCTTCCAAGGTAAATTGATTTTTTGGGAAATACCACCGAATTACTACAGTATTTCCAGTTCCCTCCATATCATAGATAATTCCCTTATCAGCATTAACTTTTAGACGTTCATCAATCGAAGTCTCTTTGATGTTTAAGCCACGTTTTGTCTTATCTTCCAATACAAAATCAGAATCAGATTCTTTAATGAAATAAAAATCACCTTTTTCCAGTACAGGTAAATCTAATAGCATGTTATTTTTCCACAGGATTGCCAATCATGTTTCCCCACTCAGTCCAGGAACCATCATAGTTTTTGACATTGGGATAACCAAGAAGATATGTCAATACAAACCAACTGTGTGATGATCTCTCACCAATTCTACAATATGTAATTACATCCTTATCAGGTGTAACATTCTTTGGTTCATAATTTTGTTTTAATTCTTCAACACTTTTGAATGTGCCATCAGCATCATTAACAGCAGTAGCCCATGGAATGTTGTTTGCACTTGGAATATGTCCTCCTCTTTGTGCATGTTCCATTGGATATTCTGGAGGAGCAGTAATTTGTCCTGAAAATTCTGGTGGTGAACGAACATCAACTAATGTAGAGTTGTCCGAATTTAATGATTTTTTAACATCATCCATAAAAGCTCTCAAATTATGATTTACATTTTTTACAGTATATTGCGCAGATGTTGACAGTGGTTCAGTGGTTACATAAGGTCTGTTTTCAAGCTCCCACTTTTTTCTTCCACCGTTCATGATTTTGATATTTTCATGACCATAAATTTTGAAAACCCAAAAAGCAAAAGTGGCAAACCAATTATTGAAGTCACCATATAGAATAACTTCAGTATCATTAGAAATTCCATGTCGTGCCATTAATTTTTCAAAATCATCTTTTGAAACAATGTCTCTGGTGATTGGATCATTGATATCACGTTTCCACCACATCAATGTTGCACCTTCAATATGCCCTTTCTGATATCCATTTACCGCATCATAATCTACTTCAACTAATTTTCTATTTTCATTTGGTGGGTTTTGAGATATCCATTCTGTATCGACAAGAACTTCAGGGTGAGCATAACTCATGAAGGAGGTAATACTTTAGCATACATAAAGTTTCGTTGGTAAAAAAATATGATTTTTAAGGAAATAGAGATAGTAATAATTGATCTTGAAACTTCAAAATGTTGCAATTGTTAGTAAAGTTGGCTCAAAAGAATCTGAAAAAACTGCAGTCGATGTGGCAAAAAAATTAATTGCAAAAAAAGCACATGTCTACACAATTTCTCCAATTGAGGTAAGTGGTGCAGAAAAATTTGACAGTCTTGAAGAATTGAGAAAAGTAAAACTCGATTTAGTGATAACTTTGGGTGGAGATGGAACTACCCTACGTGTTTTTAGATTTTTAGAAAATGAAACACCCATTTTAACAATCAATGTTGGAGGAAACAGAGGAATTTTAGCAGAAATAACCATTGACGAGATTGATGAGGCATTAAATGACATTCAAAAAGACAAATATTTTTTGGATAAAAGAACAAGAGTGGTTGCTTCATCAGGAGGAAAAGATTTTCCACCTGCGTTAAATGAAATTTACATTACCAGAACTAACCTAACTAAAACTGCGGAAATAGAAATTAAATTTCAAAATGATACAGTCAAACAAAAAATGGACGGTGTGATTATCTCCACTCCTAGTGGTTCCACAGGACATTCATTTTCATTAGGAGGACCAATTTTACACGAAAGCCTAGATGTGTTAATTATAACTCCAGTAGCTCCAGTATACAGATTGGCATCACTTGTTGTTCCAGATGAAAAAATTGAGATCACTTGTTCGCATGATTGTAATATTGCAATGGATGCACAAGTTGTAAAATCAGTTGGGTATGAAGAACCAATAATAATTAAAAAATACAAAAGCCCCGCAGTGTTTATGAGATTAAGAAAACGAGGGTTGAGACAAATGAGCAAACTTGGTTTTTAAAATTTTAGATGCCAGTGCATTTTATGCAGGAGTTCCATTTAGAACATCAGAAGATTGCTATACAACTACAATTGTTTATGATGAAATAAAACATATCAAAAAAAACCACAATGCACTTGAAACTTTGATTGAAACAAGTAGATTAAAAATCAGAGAGCCTGAAAAAAAATTTCTTGAAATGGCAATTGATGCTGCAAAAAATTCAGGTGATTTTCAACAACTTTCCAAAGAGGATTTATCAATTATTGCATTAGGAATTGAGGTAAACGGGGAAATTATTACAGACGACTTTGCAATTTCAAATGTTGGCAAAAATTTAGGACTTAAAATTTCATCAATAATGACTCAGGGAATAAAAACAGTTGGAAAATGGGTTCATTATTGTCCAGGTTGTAGGGTTAATCTCAAATCAGGTAATGAATGTCCAATGTGTGGGTCTAGTTTGAAAAGAAAATTATTAAAATCATAATTTTTTGAATGAAAATTTTCCTAATCATGAAGAGTTTTTGGTTTTGACTTTTTCAATGATTTATTTTTTGATTTAAGAATAGATTTCATTTTTTTTGCTCTAGCTTCACCAAACCCATCAATCTTTGCTAGTTCAGAAGCAGATGCAGAGAATACCTTCAAAGGTGTTCCAAATTCTTCCAACATTCTTTTTGCAAATTTTTCACCAACACCAGGAATACTGCATAGAATTGAAAGTTGTTGATTTTCAATATTATTTGATTTTTTGATTTTTTTTAAAAAAGGTCCTTTCTGATTATCTTTTCTAGAGCACATGGAAACTAAAAGTTTTGCAGAATGTTCCGCGTTAGGCGTAGGAATTATTGGAATTTTGAAATCAATTAGAACTGAAGAAATGGCACCATAGAAAATTAGAGGATTTTCAGTAATTTCGTCAATCTCATCAACATTGCCTTCCATCAAAACAATTGGATTTTCAAAATTTTCTTTTAAACGGGAACACTGTTCGTATAAACGTCCATCAAAAATGGATGCCAATAAATCACGAATATTTTTTCTCTCAACAACAGTTTCTGGTGCTACTATGTAATCTCCTACAGGAAGAGTTTTCATCTCAATATTGAGTCCAATTGATTGGAGTAATTTGGGAATTCCACTCTTTTGTTCTCTATCATCTATGATGATTTTTAGAGATTCAAAATTCATAACTAAAGTTATTTTAGTTTATTATTAATTTGTAGTATAGAATTATTTTCTAGGATTATCATCAGATTTTGGTGCTGGGGTTCCACCAGATTTCATCATTTCAGTAATTTTTGATTCTTGTTCTTTTAGTGTTTCTTTAATTCTGATTTCTTGTTTTTCAAGAACAGTTCCACGAGTTTTTGCTAACTCTAGTTTTTCTTCTAGTTCGTCTACCATTTCTTTTTTAGTAGATTTAATCAAAACTGTACCTGCTTGTTTGTAAACTGCATCAGCATCAGCAATTTTTTTTAATTCTTCCAAGGCTTTTTCAGTTTCTGCCTTTTCAATTTCCAAGTGTTGTCTTTGAGTCATTACTGATTGAAGATTTTGTTGAGATTGTTGAAGTTTAATTAACTGTTCTTGCATCCATGGTGGCATTTGTCCAGATGACATAAAATGAATAGAATTCTATTTCGTTATATCTTTACCGATTCAATGGTATCATAACTTGCCTGAATTAATCTCAATGTAGAATTCAAATTTGCACGAAGGTGTGGTAAATGATTTGATTCTACTGTGATCTCTAATTTCTTGTCAAATTTGATGTTAGTTTTAACAGGATTTTCAGGATAAAACTCATTATCAGTATTTACAGAATCAAAAATTGCTCTAGTTTTGTCTTTTGCATCAACAATAATTTTTGCATTAAAGTTTAATGTCATATGCCATTCCGGCTACTTTGAGATTACATTTTTTGCAAGACCAAATTCCCACATAATCACGACCAAATGATTTTGAGCCACATTGAGGACAGGATCTTTTTGCTTTAAGTTGAAGATGGATTTTGGTATATTGTTTTCTAATTTTAATTCCATATCTTGCACCTAATCCTTTGAGTGATTTTTGTTGTTTAGCCATTAATTATGCACCTTTTTGAGCTTCTTTTAATTTTTCCCTTATTTGAGCTCCAATTCGTACTGAAATTTCACCACATTTGAATATCTCTTCCTGAGTAAAGCCATCTACGCCTCCTTTTTGTAGGGCGCAAATATTTCCATCTGAATCAGAAGTAATGGTGATTCGTGCATCCATGCTTGCCCATTCATCAGCATTTGGATCAACAATTATGTGATTTCCAATTTTTCCCATAGTTACAGATACAGGAATTGTAGTAATTGGGACAGCACTTTCTTCTCCTTCGGCTAAAACAGGTGCATCATCAGTCCAATTCCATTTTGGTGTTTTTGATGACAATAAGGCAGCTGTTGCAGCATATGAGCATGCATCAAATAGATTACCATCATAATCAACAGCTACGTTATCTGCAAATACGCCAACTACAGATTTGTCTTTTTCAATTACAAGTTGTGAAAGATCCACCATGTGACTTTCTCTAATACCCCTATCAACCACACGTGCCAATTCAATTACATCAGGACCAGGAGGACCTGTTTCAACACTAGGATCAGATAATGGTAATAATTCAGCAGTACAAATGAAAATTCCTTTATCGCCCATATCTGGGAAAGGTCTATCTGGTTGAATTTTTACACCACAGATTACTTCTGTATCACCTAATCGTACTCTAGCAGAACCATTAGCTTTTGGAATGGCATTTATTTCAATTGAGAGTTCTCTTGTTTGATCCAAGTTTCTACCATCAATTCTTTTTCCCTGATCAAGTAATTCCAAAATTTGATTCTTTTTTAGTTCATCAATAATATTTGCCATTTCTAATCAATCCCTATTTCCAAAATATTTGTCGTTCAATGCTTGCTTTTGTAATTCATAAACTTTCTTGCATCCATCAATTCCTACTTCAATACATTTTTTGTATTCTTCAGGAGTTAACACACCATCTAATTGTAATAAAGTAATTTTTCCAATGTTTGGCATATATCCCATTGGCATATCTGCTTGACCAGCTTGATCTTCTTCATTGTTGACATCTAAAATCACAGTGTCAGCTACTTTACCAGCAGCAATTGCTGCAACCATATCCCTCATTGGGATTCCTGCATCAGCTAATGCAACAGAAGCAGCAGTCAGAGCAGCACATCTAGTACCACCATCTGCTTGTAAAACTTCAATAAAGACATCAACTGCAGTTCTTGGGAATTTATCTAACATTACTGCGGGCTCTAGTGCCTCTTTGATTACTTTGGAAATTTCAATCTCTCTTCTAGATGGTGCAGGATTTTTTCTTTCACCAACTGAAAATGGTTCCATATGATATCTAACTCTCAAAATTCCAGTATCAGTATTTGCCATATGTTTTGGGTGAACATCTCTTGGACCAAAAACACCAACTAAAATTTTGTTATCGCCAAATTCAATATACGCGGAACCGTCAGCATTTTTTAGACCACCAGCCCTAATCATAATTCTTCTTGGTTCATCTACTTTACGACCATCACATCTAATACCATTCTCGTCCAAAAGGACCATTGTGGCTTCTCTTCCACCCATTATGATTCGCTCCTTGATTCTAACATTTCTTTTACCTGATCAGTCAAGTTAGCAATATGTGCTTTTTCATCAACCATTTGTATTGCTTTTTTAGCCTTTAATAATCCCTCGTGATTGTCAGAGGTTACAACAACCCAGCCATTTTGACCAATAGTTATCATAGCGTTTGTTGCTTCTTCAATCATTTGAATCATAGAACCTCTTTTTCCAATTAAGCGTGGAACTTTGCTTGGAGCAATTTTCATCAAATCACCAGAATCAATTTTTCCTAAATCACGGTCTGCAATTGTAATTAATGGATCTCTAGTTCTATCAAAATTTGCAATTCTAGCTGCGACCAAATCTCCTGTTTTTAATTTACTTGAAAGTTCATCTGCATGAGCAGAAAAATCCCTTCCAAAAACATCTTGAGCAGGTAAGAATCCCACATAACATGAATTGATATCTAATTCCCAAGACAAAGAAGTATGAGATACGACTTTACCAATTACTAAATCATTAATTTTTGGAAGATATTTTCCTGTAAGCGGAATAACTCTAACAGAATCATCATAAATTTCAGTAATACCAACAGTTGTTGAGATAATTTTGTTTCCATCTAAAACTACATTTTGTTCAGGTCTAAATGGACCAGTTGTAATTACATCGCCTGGAATTACGTATTTTCTTTTATTATCCATTAGTGTATAACCTCAACTGTGGCTGAACCTTTAGTTATGGAACCTAATTTGTCTATCACAACTGGCCTTGCCGCAGCGGGTATTTCAAGTATTGCTTTTAGAGAACCATTATTTTGCCATTCTTCTT
>VMDM01000020.1 GCA_008080815.1 Candidatus Nitrosopumilus sp. | reverse complement strand
TGGCTTAGTATCAATCCGATAGCAGTCAGGTCCGGCAGGATCAACCGGATTCTGATTTCGTGATTTTTTATTGATTATTGAAGTACATTTGTACTATAATTGGAATTGACGGATGCACATAATCTTCACATCTCAGATATTGATCTCTTGATCAAATCCTCATTTTTGTATGCGTAACTGGAGGCCCATGAATCACAAAGTGGCATAATGCCATACATCATCACAAGCGCCGCCTATTGCGTTACGTATGCAGAATGTGTGGTATATAGAAACCATATAAACCATGCGTGAAAATGAGACAGATCGAGTCAAATTTTTGTAAAAATTACAAAATTGAGAAATTTTGTTTCAAAACAATTGAATTAAAATAAAGTAAGTTTCCCCCTAGGTTGGTTTTGGACAGACTAAAAAATTACAAGAAAAATACAAAAAAATCAAGTACCCTATTTTCAAAATCAGCTAAATTTCATGTAAATGGAGTATCGCACAATATTCGTTATTTTGCACCATATCCATTTGTTGTGAAAAAATCATCTGGAAAAAATTTGATTGATGTTGACAATAACAAATACACGGATTATTGGATGGGTCATTGGGCTTTGATATTAGGTCATGCACCAAAAATTGTAAAAGATGCTTTAAGAAAACAAATCGATAATGGATGGATGTATGGTACAGTAAATGAACAGACAATTAGATTATCAGAATTAATTTCAAAGGTTGTTCCCGTTGCAGAAAAAATACGATATGTGACATCAGGAACTGAAGCTACAATGTACTCAGTAAGATTGGCTCGTTCAGTAACAGGTAGAAAAATTATTGCAAAAATTGATGGAGGATGGCACGGATACACTTCAGATTTACTAAAATCAGTTAATTGGCCATTTAATGAATCAGAGAGTTCAGGAGTAATTAATGAAGAACAAATCATATCTATACCATACAATGATTTAGAAAAATCAATTGAAATTTTAAAAAAAGTTTCAAAAGATTTAGCAGGGGTGATTATTGAACCAGTTCTTGGTGGCGGAGGATGTATTCCAGGCGATGCCGATTACCTCAAAGGAATTCAAGAATTTTGTAAGAAAAATAATTCATTATTCATGTTAGATGAAATTGTTACAGGTTTTAGATTTAGATTCGGATGTTTGTATCCAACTATGAAACTTGATCCAGACATCGTTACATTAGGAAAAATTGTCGGGGGAGGATTAGCGATTGGTGTAATGTGTGGTAAAAAAGAGATCATGGAAGTTGCAGATACAACTAATAAAAAGAAATCTGAAAGAAGCTATGTTGGTGGAGGAACATTTTCTGCAAATCCTGCATCAATGGTTTCAGGGTTCACAACTCTAAATTATCTAAAATCAAAAAAAGCAACCTATTCAAAAATTAATGAATTAGGAGAATATGCAAGAAAAGAAATCACCAAAGCTTTTGATGGGAAAGTTGTAGTTACTGGCAGAGGTTCATTATTTATGACACACTTTTTGAGAGATGGAATAACAGAAGTCAAAGACTCACAAACTGCCTCCAGATGTGATACAAAAATGCTTTCAGAGTTTCATTTCAAAATGATTTCTGAAGACGGCATATTTTTCCTACCAGGAAAATTAGGAGCAATATCTAATGCTCATACAAAACAAGATATTCAAAAACTAGTCATTTCAGCATCAAAATTCAATTAGAATCATCTGGAAAAAATCTCTTCTTCCAGGCAATCAAGTCAGATAGAATTTCAATGTAATTTCCACCTTTTTTTGTTATGTGAATATGAGCAAATAGACCATCAAATTGACATTCAAAAATCATACGACATTCATCTTTAAAGAATGGAATTGAAATTCCAATTTTTATTAAATTATGAAATTTGAAATCTTCAATGTTAATAGAATCATTAAGAACTATAACATTTTTTATTCCAACTTTTTTGTTAATTGTCAAATCCAGTTTTGATTTTATTTCTTGACTCCACTCAGGGGTGTTATGAGGCCAGCGATGAACAAAAATTTTTTCTGCCTGAAAAGATAACTCATAATCCATATTGTATTGACTATTTTAAAGAAACATAAGCGTATCTTTGAAATTTATCTTTTTATAAAATTAAAATTGAAACCTAACATGAAAGATGAAAAAAATAAAAAAGAGCAGTATGCAACAGACAATCCCTTAGAGGCAACAAATTCGGATTTAGAGAAAATGGCAAAAGAAGCCATTAAAAAATTCAAATCTATGCAATAGGATGTAAATTAGAAATGTTTAGGAGTGAAAATTAGATGGGATTATTCGGCTCAAAGGAAGACCCGGAGGATTTGATTTACAATGCAATGGGAATGATGGATAAAGGGCAACCAAAAGCAGCAATTGCATTATTCAACAAGGCATTAAAACAGGATCCAAAAAATAGTTCAGCCCTTTTGAATAAAGGTTTAGCATTGAATCAAATTAGAAAATATTCAGATGCAATTACTTGTTTTGAAAAACTTTTAGAAATTAATTCAAAAGATGCTCAGGCATTAAACAATAAAGGAATAGCCTTGGCAGAAATGGGCAATATTCAGGATGCATCTAGTTGTTATGAAAAAGCAATTGAAGTAGATCCAAAATATGCTGCATCATATTTTAACAAAGGAGTTCTATTAGACAAGTTACAAGAACATCAAGAAGCGCTAGATGCACTAGAAAAAGCAATTCAGATTGATTCAAGAAAAACAAATGCTCTGATTTATAGAGGAATTGTATTAGGCAAAATGAAAAGACATGAAGAAGCGCTAACATGTTTTGAAAATATTTGTAAAAAATTTCCAAATAACCAAGATGCATTTTTTCAAAAAGGAATTCAATTAGCAGAATTAGGAAGACATGAAGATGCAATAATTGTTTTTGATGATATCTTAAAAAAATTCAAGGACAATGTCAATGTAACTTATGCAAAATCAAGAAGTAAAGCGGCGTTGGGAGAATTTTCAGAATCATTAAATTTACTTAAACAGGCAATAAATAAACAGCCAAAGGTGATTAGAAATTGGGCAAAGGAAGAACCAATATTTTCAAAAATGCATTCAAATGCTGAATTTAGAAGATTAGTAAAATTATAAAATTTTTTTTCTTACAGAATCTATTCTAATTAATCCAACTTTCTTTTTAGGTCCAATCAATCTAGCCTCAAAAATAGGCACATAAATTTCAGTAATTTCATTTAGAATGAATTCTTCATTCAAATCTCGAACATCTGTTTCAAGGGGCTTTTTTAGAACAGTTTGTAATTTTTCAATAGCTGCATCATAAGTAATTTCAGGTTTTTTTACATTAGATTCATTCTCATCCAAAATTCTTTTTGGATAATTTTCAATAGATTTTGAATTAATTTTAAATGGGAAATTAATCTCAGTTCCATGATGATCAAATGTCAATTGGTCTTCTTCTTCCACAAAAACATGTTCTTCAAGTTTTAATTCAATTTTGTTTTTACTACGTTTTACTGAAAATGTCTTTTCAAGAACTGATTTTGGTTCAATTGCAAATAATCCATCTCCCAAAACTACTTCTTTTACATTTGATGGAACTGATATGAAATGATTAGCCTTTCGGTAGTAGTTTGCAATGTATTTTCCAGAAATAGACAAAATACATTCATAATACAATTTTAAAGAATGTAGGTGTACATCTTCCTTTTTAGGTCTAGATAGAATGGATTTGAAAGGCATTGTTTTTTTATCTTCAACGAGAGACAGAGCATCATCATGTTCAAGATTTTTTCTAAGAACAATTGTTTTAACATCAAACTTTGACTCTTTCACAAAAATTGAATATTAAAAGTAGTAAATAAATTCAATAGAAAACAAATAATAGATTTGAAATGAACGAAAAATATGGCTAAAAAAATTGGACATATTGAAAAATTTCTAAAAAGAGCAGATAAAGCGATTTTAGATGGAGTGAGAAGGGCCGATGAGATGATTGAAGATGCAGTAGAAATAGGAAACATGACTTCAAAACAAGCCACAGAGTTAAGCAAAAAATTACAAACTAGAGCAGATAAAGAAAGAAAAAGAATTCAAAAAGAGGGTACAAAAAAAATTGAAAAAAGTATTCAATCTGCAAAAAAAGGAGTAGAATCAGCAAGTAAAATTAAAAGTAATTCTGAAAGTGATTTGAAGGTTTTAGAGAAATTAGGAAAATTAAGAAAATCAGGAGTTATCACTGAGAAAGAATTTCAAAGTAAGAAAAAGAAAATTTTAGGTAGAATTTAAAATGAAAAAAACAAACATTACTGGTTCAAATGATCAAAGAAAAGTAAATCCAGAATGGTTCACAGCAAAAACATGGATGAAAGTTCTTTCAGGAAAAATACAAACCAAAGATCAAGACATTTATCATGTTCATTTTGAAAAAGGTTCAAGAACAAAATTGCATGAGCATGATGGAAATCAAATTTTAATTGTGACTTCAGGTCTAGGAAGTTTAGAGTTATTCAAAAAAATTGGAAATACCAAAAAGGAATTCAAAATTAAAAAAATTCAAACAATATCCCTAAAAGAAGGAGATATAGTGCATATTCCTAAAAAAATTCTTCACACACATGGATCTACAAGAAAAAATATGAAATTTTCACACATAGCCATAAATTTACTAGCAAAAAATAAAAAAACATACAAAACTATTTGGTATGAATCTGATTTTAAAAAACAAGTTACAAAAATAATCTAAAATGATTATCAGAAAATTTTCAGAGATCGATTTTTTCCAAGGTTATGAAGGTTCAAAAATTAAACAATATTTTGGAAAAGATGATTCGCTAGAATATAGTTTAGCATATTTGGAATTACTTCCAAATAAAAAAACAAGAAACCACAAACTGGAATCTAATGAAACGTATTTCATTATTTCTGGAACTGCATGTATTCACATTGCTGGAAAATCATATGTTTTACAGGTTAATGATTCAGTCATAGTACCCAAAAACACCCCACAATTTATTGAAAATATTGCTGATGAAAATCTCAGATTTTTATGCATTGTAACTCCTCCATGGAGTCAAGATAAAGAGACCTTTTTAGACTAGAATTCTAAAATTGTAATTATTTTTAAGAAAGCCAAATTCTTTTGAATTAGTGAATACAACTCAGGCATTACAAATTTTGAACATAAAGGAAGAATCATCTGAAGTGGAGATCAAGGCAGCATATAGAAAGATGGCATTAAAACATCACCCTGATAGAAATCAATCAAATAAAGAAGATGCAGAATTTAAGAAAATTACTGAGGCATATAATCATCTAAAAAAAAATAATTTCAAACGACCCCATTCTGAAAAAGTTGAACAAACAAAATCAGAAAAATCTCCAAACTCACCTTTTAAAAGAAAACCATGGGGGGCACCAGAGGATGAAAGCATTCCAGAACAAGATTGGAGTAAATATACAAAAGAGTTTGAAGAAGGTGACCCTGATTTTTGGAAAGAGTATGAAAGAAAATTTTGGGAAGAATACAATGCCAGAGTAAGACCAGATGGAAGAAATGGTGAATTTAACAAGGCCAGAGAGCCTCAAAAACAACCCAATCTGAAAGTCGATGTTGATCAGTCATTATGTATTGGATGTTGTAGTTGCGAGATTATTGCTCCAAATGTTTTTGAAATTAATAAAAAACAAATGTCAAATCCAAAATCAAGTGTGATTAACCAGAAAGGAGCTGGAGTGAACAAAATTATGGATGCGGCGGTAACATGTCCAACAAAAGCAATCATTGTTGAAAATATAGATACAAGTGAGAGATTGTATCCATACTAATTCTTTAAGACTTTGAGTAATTCATCAATTTCAGCATCAGTAGACTCAACTTTTTTTGAAAACATTGAATGGATAGGACCAGCACCATCGTTTTTGTCTCTAGGAATTAAATGAACGTGAACATGAGGAATTTCTTGTCCAGCATTTTTTCCGTTATGAATTGCAATCAAAGATGAATCCGAAACAGATTCCAATTTAGGAATTATTTTATGTACCATTTGAAAAAGAGAGATAGTTTCAGTACTAGACAAATCTTGTAATTTTGCATGATGATTTTTTGGAATTACTAACACATGGCCAAATTTGAGTGGGAATGCATCTAAAAATGAAATAGAGGAATCATCTTCAAAAATAATTTTTGCAGGTATTTCTTTTTGCACTATTTTACAGAAAATACAGTCCATATCAGTAAAATCATTCAGGGTTTAAAAAATTTTCAAGGATCTACAACAGTTGCCCAAGGTAATCCTTCAGGATATTTTATAGTCACAGTATCGTCTGGAGACAGATTACAATTTTCAATCTTTTTTGGAATCAAATCTATTGTTTCAACATAGCAAATTCCATCATCATTTGAAATAATTTTTACTTCTTCATAGACATCTTCACGGATTAAATTCCAAAAAGGAAAAACAATTGTCGATAATACAATTCCAGCAACTATAATGGCACCTACAAAAGCATATGTTGCTTTTTGAGTTGAATTTAATGTCATTTTACCAGGTTCCGCCTTGTGCAGAATTTGGATCAAACTTTTTTTCAGGAATATTTCCATGAGCTTTTTTCATGTGACGTTTTAATCGCTCAGGATCATGGAGTTCAGTTCCACATTCATCACATTTTGTTTTATTCTCATCGTCTTTTTTTCGATTAAAAAGACCCATGAGAAAAATTATTCTCGTAATACATTATAAAGGATACGAGATTCCTCATTTTATGAAAATTCAAAATATTACAGTTTTAGGTTCAGGCGTAATGGGACATGGAATTGCGCAAGTTTCAGCAACTGCTGGGTATAATGTAGTATTGAGAGATATTGAACAGAGTTTTCTAGATAAAGCCATGGATAAGATCAAATGGAGTTTAGATAAATTAGTTGCAAAAGAAAAAATTTCAAAAGAAGAAGGAGACAATATTTTTTCTAGAATTACACCAATTGTCGATTTAAAGGAAGCAGTCAAAGAAGCAGAATTAGTTATTGAGGTAGTTCCAGAAATTATGGAACTCAAAAAGAAAGTTTATGCAGAATTAGATCAAGTTGCAAAACCTGAAGTAATTTTTGCATCAAATACAAGCACCTTACCAATTACAGAGATTGCAAACACTACATCAAGACCAGATAAATTTATTGGAATACATTTTTTCAATCCTCCACAATTAATGAAGCTAGTAGAAGTTATTCCTGGTGAAAAAACATCTGAATCTGTTATTCAGTTAACAAAGGATTATGTTCAGTCAGTAAACAAGCAGGCAGTATTATGTAGAAAAGATGTACCAGGATTTATCATCAATAGATTATTCATTCCAATGGTTCATGAGGCATGTTATTCCAAAGATAGAACAGGGGCAAGTTTAGAAGAGATAGATTCTGCAGTTAAATTCAATTTAGGTTTTCCAATGGGAATTTTCGAATTAGCTGATTTTACAGGTATGGATGTTATCCATAAAGCAACTAGTGAAATGCATTTAAGAGATAAAAAAGTAATTTTTCCTCATCCATTAGTAGAAAAAATGTTTGATGATAAAAAATTAGGACAAAAATCAGGAGAGGGTTTTTACAAATACTCTGATGATAAATATGAAAGAGTTGAACTATCTGAAAAACTTGCAATCAATTACAATCCAATTCAATTGGTTGCAAATATTATCAATAATGCAGCATGGTTAATTACAAATGGTGCGAGTGACATTGTAGAAATTGAAAAGGCGGCACAGTTAGGTTTAGGTTTGAAGAAACCTCTATTTGAAACTGCAAAACAAATTGGTATTGAAAATATCATTAACGAATTAAACTCTCTTGCAGAAAAACATGGTGAATTTTACAAACCAGACCCATTATTGTTTACAATGAAATAATTAGTATAGAATTTTTTTAATATTTACTATTGATTAATTCAAGAATTTTTTTAATAGCTTGTTGAGCAGAATCAACTCCATGAATTTTTACATTCTCTCTATGATCTAAATACCCATCAATATACGGGGTGATGGAACCAATTAAACTACGAATTGCAACCATAGGTTTCTTACTCATATATGCTGCACAAACTTCAGACAAAGTACCAGAACCGCCACCAATTATTATGACTCCATCTGCAGATAATGCATTAAGAAAATCTCTTGTGAATCCCATTCCTGATGGAATTACAATATCACAAAACTCATTTGCCTCAGATGGGTCATCTTGAGGAATTATTCCAACAGTGATACCACCAACACTTTTTGCACCTTTTGATGCGGCATGCATGATGCCCCCCAGACCGCCGGTAATAAGCACAGAACCAGATTTTCCAACTTCCTGACCTACTTCAAAAGCAATTTTTTCATGTTCTGGAGTACAACCATTTGTGTTATTTCCAATTACAAGAATTTGGGTTTTTTTGACCATAATAATCCAGAAAAAGATCTATTGAAAAATTTTTCGAGAGTAAAAGATATTAGTAAAAATAATGTCTTCATGGTATGGAAAGACGTTCAATGCCTGTATGTTTTACAGAAAAACAATACAAGATGATCGAAGAATTTGCCAAGAGACAAGGTATGCTTAATGCAAGCCAAGCTCTTGAGAAAATATTAAGCGAATAACGCTTTTCAGATATTTTTATTTTATTGACATTTATACAATATCGTTTTTAACCTAATTTGAAATGGGATTATTTTCGAAAAAACCTACCTTTTGTGCAGTATGCGAAAAAGAGCTTTCACATAAACACAAACCTAAAAGAGAATGGAATATCAAAGGCTCTCTTTGTGGAGATTGTCACTTTGAGAAACAAAAAGAATACTATGAAGGTAAAGTAAGACAACCTTGTGTAGTCTGTGGAACCACACAAAAAATCACTGATCTTTGGGAGCCAAGATGGCAATGGGATATGGAAGGATTACTTTGTAAGAATTGTTTTGATAAAAAAGAAGAAAATTTTGGAAAAAAGAAGAATTTTTGTGCATTGTGTGGTGGAAAAATAGGATTGATCAGATACAATCCAAAAGCAAAATGGAAAGTAGAAGGACAATTGTGTAGAAATTGTTGGGATGAGAAAAAAGCAGAGTTCGGATGAAATGGGGTTTTTGAAGAAAGTTAAATGCGATAATTGTGATAGAAAATTTTCAAAACAAGAAGAATTAATGAACCATATACAAATTTTTCATGGTAAAGATCTCAAGTATGATTGTAAAGAATGTAATGAATTTTTTACAAATATGGAAGATATGAGAACTCATTTAATGAGAAAACATAGTTACAAAAAATTTTGATATTAAATTGCTTTTACAGTTTTAACTACAGGAGGTCTTACTTTGGTAAAAACTCTAAATCCACAAATACATTTGATTTCAGGCAATCGTGAAAGCTCGGTATTTGAAACAAGTGTACCGCATCTAAGACAAGAATAATTTACTTCAAATGTCTCTACTGAAGATTCGGTTAAGTCGTCAAAATTCTCGTCTGCCATGATTAATCACAAAGTTTCTATAATTTAGGTATTTTCTATGTCAATGATAATTCAATGTAGACATCATCAGGAATTTTTAATCTCATTAATTGTCTGATTGCTTTATCATCTGCACTAATATTGATAATTCGTCTATGCATTTTCATTTCCCATTTTTCATAAGTTTCAGTACCATTGCCGCATGGAGATTTTCTCGTAGCGACATGTAATCTCTTAACTGGTAAAGGGGTTGGACCCTTAACTTTGACACCAGTTTTTTTCCCAATGCCCATGATTTCTCCACACACTCCATCGAGTTTAGGTAAACTCGTAGAGGTGAGTTTTACACGGGCGGTTTGGGTCATAAAAAAATCCGCCTATGGTTTGTACTCTTCAGTAACTTCCTTTACAATACCTGCTGCAATGGTTGCACCCATATCTCTGAGTGCAAATCTGCCCATTTCAGGGAATTCTTGGAAAGTTTCTATACAAGTTGGTCTTACTGGTCTAATTTTGACAATTGCAGAGTCACCAACTTTAAGGAATTTTGGATTTTCCTCCTCAACTGCACCAGATGCTGGGTTGATTTTTTGTAAGAACTCAGTAACTGTTGCTGCTACTTGTGCAGTATGTGCATGCATTACTGGTGTGTATCCAGGTGCAATTGCTGTTGGGTGGTGAATTACAATGATTTGTGCTTTGAATTCCTTTGCAACTTTTGGTGGGTTGTCAGGAGTTCCAAGTACGTCACCTCTTTTGATGTCTTTCTTTTCAACACCTCTGAGGTTAAAACCAATGTTGTCACCTGCTTCTGCTTTAGGCATCTCTGTGTGGTGGGTCTCAATAGATTTGATTTCACCAGGAGCACCTGAAGGCATGACAACAATTTTTTCGCCAGGCTTCATAACTCCGGTTTCAACTCTACCTACTGGTACTGTACCTACACCAGTGATGGTATAGACATCTTGAATTGGAACACGTAATGGTTTTCCAATTGGCTTTTCAGGATTAGTGAAATCATCAAATGCTTGTAACAATGTTTTACCAGTGTACCAAGCCATGTTTTCAGATTTTTTAACTAAGTTGTCTCCTTTCCATCCAGAAACTGGAATGAATGGGACATTTTCTAGTTTGTAACCGACTGATCTAACTAATTTTTCACCTTTCTCTTTTGCTGTTTTGAATGCAGCTTCTGAAAAATTACTATCATCCATTTTGTTGATAGCAACAATTAGTTGGTTTACACCCAAAGTCTTGAGCAAGAAAGCGTGTTCTCTTGCTTGTCCACCAGGTGCAATAGCGGTATCTGTTTCTCCTTCTTTTGCGGAGAGTACCAAAATGGCGGCATCGGCTTCAGATGCGCCAGTAATCATGTTTTTAATAAAATCTCTGTGACCAGGAGCATCAATTAATGTGAAGAAGTACTTTGGAGTCTCAAACTTTTGGAAAGCTAAGTCTATAGTAATTCCTCTTTCTCTCTCATCTTTAATGTTGTCCATAACCCAAGCATACTTGAATGTGTCACCTTTTCCGGTTTTTTCGGATTCAGCGGCATGAGATGCAATGGTTCTTTCATCGACTACACCAAGATCCATTAAGAAATGACCCATAGTTGTTGATTTTCCATTATCAATATGACCTGTAACAATCAGGTTCAAGTGTGGTTTATCTGCCATATGATGGCGTAATTGAGGGCATTTATTACTGTTATGAATTTTTGAAAAAATTTTTCAAAGTTTGAATTTTTTTTAGATCAAAGAATTTTTCAAAAGCACATAAATCAAAGGGTGTAAATCAAAAATTATGAAAATTACAGTTTCAGTAATCAAAGCAGATGTTGGAGGGGTTGGAGGACATACCAAACCAAGTGATGGTCTTTTAGACGCAGTAAAAAACACCATAAAAAATTCATCAGATCTTTTAATCGATTATTACATTGGATATTGTGGGGATGATACCCATATTGTCATGACTCATACACATGGAGTCGATAATGAAAAAATTCACAAACTTGCATGGGATGCATTCATGGCTGGAACTCAAGTTGCAAAAGAAGAGGGATTATACGGAGCTGGACAAGATTTGCTAAAAGATTCTTTTTCAGGAAATGTTAAAGGAATGGGTCCAGGTGTTGCAGAGATGGAATTTGAAGAAAGACCAAATGAAGCATTCACAGTTTTTGCAGCAGACAAAACAGAACCAGGTGCATTCAACTATCCAATTTACAGAATGTTTGTAGACGCACTAAGTAACACAGGATTAATTGTTAACAAGAATCTTGCAGAAGGTGTAAAAATTAACATCATGGATGTCGAAAAAGCACAAATTGCAGAATTAGAATTATGGCAAGATAAACCAACAGTGGAAGCTGCATTAATGTATCCCGGAAGATATGTTGTTGACTCTGTTACAACAAAAGATGGAGAGCCAATTTTAGCTGCTTCAACTGATAGATTACATAACATAGCTGGAACATATGTTGGAAAAGATGATCCAATCTGTGTAGTTAGAACTCAAAAAAGATTTCCGGCTACTGAAGAAGTAGGAAGTGTTTTCAATAATCCACACTTAGTTGCAGGAAACACAAGAGGAAGTCACAACATGCCATTAATGCCAGTTAAACTAAATTCAGCAGCTACAATCAACTTTTGTATTCCAATTGTAGAATCACTTGTTTTCAGTATGCATAATGGAAAACTCACTGGACCATTTGATGGATTTTCAACTCCAGATTGGGATCTAATTAGAGAAACAGCAACAAAAAGAGCATTGGCTATTAGAAGTCAAGGTTTCATCCACCCAGCAACTTTAGTTCCATCCGAATTAGAATACGCAGAGGGTTACAGAGCAAGAATGGATATTTTAGAAAGCAAAATGAAACCAATGGAAGATGCATCATCCACAGCAGACAGAAAAGAGAATTACGAAGATCCAGATTAATTCCAGAAATAGTTAAATCAAAAAAGCACTCTAACAAAGTATGCTAAAATTTCTTGAAGTCTTTAATTGGAAGAACTATATTTTTACAGCTATTGCAGTAATATCATTTTCAAACTTTGTGGCCGTACTTTTTGGTCAAACAATTCCATCGATAGTATTAGATTTTTTTAAAGTGGCGGGAGAATGTGTAATTTTAGGAGTAGTTTTTGTATTTGCACTAACTTGGTACTTTAAAGCAAAACCAAACAATAAGCCAAAAAATTATTCAATTGTAGTATTCGATATTTATGGAAAAAAAAGTCACATTTCAGGAATTAGAACAGAATTCAAGAATCATGACGTAGCATGGAGTTTTATGAAACAATACAAGGAAATGTTTCCCCTATACAATTTTGGTTTGATTTCAGATATCCCAAATTCGGACAAACCAACAATCTTCAGATATATCTAATTCAATTTTTATTATTCAATGAGATAGATTAAAAATGGAATTTGCTATTTTGGCAGAAACATTTAGCAAAATGGAATCTACCAGAAAAAGACTAGAGTTAACACAATTCCTAGTGGAATTATTTAAAAAAACACCTAATGAGACAATTTCAAAAATTGTGTATCTTCTTCAAGGAAAATTAAGACCAGATTTTGAAGGAATTGAATTAGGTGTTGCAGAAAAATTAGCAATAAAATCAATTTCAAAATCATCAGGAATTCCAATTAAAAAAATTGAAGAAGAATATAGAAAAGGTGGAGATCTTGGACATGCAGCAACAAAAATACTGGAACAGAAAACACAGACAACATTTCTTGTAGAAGACATTACAGTAGAAAGAGTCTATGAAACATTATTCAAAATTGCAAAGTTAGAAGGTAATCGCTCACAAGATATGAAAATGAAGTATATTTCCAGTCTCCTTAATGATGCAAATCCACTTGAAGCAAGTTTCATTTTAAAGATTTTACTTGGAACATTAAGACTTGGAGTTGCAGAAAATACTGTAATGGACGCATTATCAATATGTTTTACATCAGAAAAAGAAAATCGAAAGATACTCGAGTTAGCATATAATGTTTCAAGTGATTTAGGAAAAGTTGCAGAAGTTGTTTCATCTGAAGGATTAGATGGAATAAAAAAATTCAAAGCAATTTTGTTTAATCCAATAAGACCAATGTTAGCTGAACGTGTTAAAAGTGAAAATGAAGCAATAGAAAAAATGGGTAATGAGTTTGCCGCAGAATACAAACTAGATGGGGAAAGAGTACAGATTCATGTAGAAGGTGAAAAGGTAGTATTATTTTCAAGAAGTTTAGAAAATATTTCTAGTTTTTATCCAGATATCATTGAAAAAATTCCTGAAACTATTTCTGCCGAAAATATAATTCTTGAAGGAGAGGCGGTTGCAATAAATGAGAATACTGGAGAATTTTTACCGTTTCAAGAATTAATGCACAGAAGAAGAAAATACAAAATAGAAAAGGCTGTTTCTCAATATCCAATTACAATTAATCTGTTTGATATTTTATTTTGCAATAATGAAAGTTGCCTAGATTTATCATACAGTGAAAGAAGAAAAAAGATGGAAGATATCGTTAAAGAAAATAATTTTGTCAAACATATACCAATGACCATAATTAAAAAAGAATCAGACATAGTTGAATTTTTTGAAAATAGTATCAATGCAGGCAGTGAAGGTTTAATGTTAAAAATGCCAGACAAACCCTATCAAGCAGGTTCCAGAGGAAGTTTTTGGTTAAAACTAAAAAGAGAATATCAAAATGAATTAGGAGATAGTTTAGATCTTGTTGTAATTGGAGGATATTTTGGAAAAGGAAGAAGAACAGGAAATTATGGAACTCTATTACTTGCTTCATATGACGAAGATGAAGACACATTCACAAGCATTTGTAAAGTTGGAACAGGATTCTCAGACGAGAGTTTAGACCAATTATATCAAATACTGTATCCAAAAGTTACAATCAAAAAAAATCCTAGAATTGATAGTGAGATGGAAGCAGAAGTTTGGTTTGAGCCAGAATTAGTAATCGAAGTTGTAGCTTCCGAAATTACACTTAGTCCAATTCACAAGGCGGCAAGGGACCATATTCGAAAAGGAGCTGGATTAGCTTTAAGATTTCCTAAATTTACAGGAAAGATCAGATTAGAAAAGACTCCAGAGGACGCATCTACCAATGAGGAAGTGGTCACACTATACCAGAGCCAGAAAAAAATCGCTCATGATAAAAGTTTGATGTAAAATTTATCAAATTCAATTAGGAATT
>VMDM01000040.1 GCA_008080815.1 Candidatus Nitrosopumilus sp. | reverse complement strand
ATATCGGTACTAATTTTAAAAATTGTCTCTTGATCTAGATTAGATTTTAAATTGATAATATGTTCAGACATAAAAAAATACAATTTAAAGTCAATGAATTGATATTTATTTTTAAAGTTGATTTTTAGATAGTGGTAAATATTTTAAGAAATTGTACATTTTTAATTCAAATTAGCACTAGGATACATAATTTTTGATATTAAAATACAAAAAAAACACAATTAAATTATGTCATCTAGTATAGAAGAGGAATTTGCATCAATTGAAAAGAGTTCAAAATCTTTGATTAAATCATTATTTAAAAAATTTTCAATTTCTGAATACGAAGAACCATCAGCCGTAGTAATTAAAACATCATAATCCAAATATGACAAATAAATTCAAACCAAATATTCTTACAGCATTTGGAATAATTTTTATTTTAATGGCAGTTATAATTCCAATACAAAATTTAGTTGTGTGGGGTCCTGATTTTGTTTATGATTTCTACACATCACCAGAAATCACTGCTGAAAAAATTTCTATTGGAGTAATAGTTATGGGTTTAATTTTCATAATTGCAAGTTTTAGAAAACAAGTATTCTTGAATCAATAATTACCACTAGCCTCAAAAAATTTTTTGTTTTAAATAATTTGGATTCCAAATAATGGTGATTTCAATGTCCAAAACAAGTAAGTTTACTCAATGTAAATTGGGATCAATATTCGGTGGGGGTATTCATGTTTGCTGAGTTAGTTCATCAAAAAACTTGCAAAAAAAATGTCATGGTAACAGACATGAATACTGGAGAGGTTGCATGTAGTAATTGTGGTGCAGTTCTAGTTGAGAGAGTTTCTGACAGTGGACCCGAGTCCATTGGTATGTCTGGGGAAGACTATCAAACTAATTCTCGCGTAGGAAGAAAATTATCACTAAAAATGATTGATATGGGGCTATCTACGGTAATAGAGTCTCAAGATAGGGATGCCACAGGTAAAGGACTGTCTGGCGAAAACAAGAGAATGTTTTACAGATTAAGAATGTGGGATAGAAACAGTCGTTCAGCAAATACGGTAAAGTCATTTCAAAAAGCATTCACACTCCTTGATGGGATTTCTGCAAAATTAGGACTCCCAGAATCAGTAACTGAACAAAGTGCATATATTTTTAGAAAAATTGCAGCAAAAAAGATACTGGCAGGAAGATCAACTGCAGGAATTCTCTGTGCTACAGTATACATTGCATGTAGAATGAGTAATACGCCCAGAACCTTGCAGGATGTAGCCGATGCTGGAAATATTAAGAAAAAAAATATTCAAAGAATCTACAGGTTCCTAGCAAAAGAACTAGAGATTAATCCTGAATCATACAGTCCAATTGAATTTGTAACAAGAATATCAAAAGCTGTTTCAATATCTGAAAAGACAGAAAGGTTAGCATTCAAAATTTTGGATATTGCAGGTAAAAACAACGTATCTACTAGTAAAAATCCAATGGCAATGGCAGCAGCTGCTGTATATTTGGCATCTGTAAAAAATCGCCAGAAAATATCTCAGTTAAAGATTTCCAGGGTTTCAGGAATTAGCGCAGTTACAATCAGAGACCGTGCAAAGGAAATGATAGACGTCATAGGAGGTGAAATTGATGGGTAGAACATGTAGAGGTATTTGTCAGATGCATAAAGCTGAACCAGCTCCAAATAAAATCAGATATGAGATTGGACAAAAGAGATGTACATTCTGTGGCATATTTTTGTCCTTAGATGATCCAAGATGTATTTGTTGCAAAGCAGTGCTTAGAACAAAACCAAGAAGTAAGAAAAGAGAGTAGTTATTTTTTTGCTGCACTTACAAGAGATATTACATCTCTATCTCTAATTTGATAATCAATTGGTAAACGCAAATTATATCTCAAATCTTTTCCATACAGTAAGCCTTTTGTCAAATCAGTATGAATCTCCCTTGCAAGATCTCGGATTGTTGCACCATCTTTAAGGAGTATTAGATCAGGCAAAACTCTTCCTTTTTTATCAGATAGGTTTTTTTCATCAGCTACAGGATAAACAGAATTCATTTTCAAAAGTTTGAAAACTGCAATGTTTATTGCAAATTGAACACCCGTACGCATGTATTCGCCCATGATTCCTTTTTGGATTAAATTAAGAGCATTGAGTTGTTTTTCATTTAATTTTTCATGTTCAATAATTTCAAATTGTTCTGAACCTGGAGAATATTTTATCAATCCTTTTTGTTCAGCACGTCTCAAAGTAAATTCACTATCACCGCTAACAGGAATTACAATTGAATCATTGTAACGTTCTCGTAATCGGTCAAAGTTTTTTTCTGCACCTTCAACATCCATTTTATTTGCTACAATAAGTGTGGGTTTTGATATTTTTCTAAGATATGTTGCAAATCTCTTACCATCATCCATATTGAAATTATCAAAATCTTTTTCAGTCAGATTAGTCTCATAGAGGGTTTCTTCAACATGATTATTTGTTACCCCAATACCACGATAAAGATCCGCAATAGATGGAATCATTCCAGATCCACTTTTAATTAATTTTGAAACTTTGTCACGATTTCCTTCTAAAATTTTTAGATACCACATTACTAATTCTTCTTCAATGTCTGCAAAATCAGAGATTGGATCACCTGCACCAATTTCAGTGATTTTACCCGATGAATCAATTCCTCCAGAAGCATCAACTACGTGTAGTAATGCATCAGATTGAGCTGCAATTGAAAGGAATTGATTTCCAAGTCCTTTTCCTTTCCAAGCATCTTTGATCAAACCTGGTAAATCAATTAATTCAATTGGAATGTATCTCCAATCATTAATACATTTAGAATTATTAGGATTATCAATTACTTTGAATTCAGGGTGAACACACAAAGTAATTGCATTTGCAGTTCCTGTCAAAGCAGACTTTGTTGTAAAAGGATATGACGAAATTTCAGCAGAAGACAATGTTGCTGAATTAAAAAATGTAGTTTTCCCAGTATTGGTTTTCCCAATTAATCCTAGTTTAATTACCACATTCTAAAATATGATTTTGAATATTTATCTCTGACTAGATTGTTTTTTAAGATTATTTATTGAGAGTTCAATCTGTTTTAGGAACCAGTTTAATTCATCAAGTTCATCTGAATTCAATTTTGCATTCCATTTTTCTAAAATTGAAGAGATAATTTCTTGTGAGTGATCCAGTATTTTCCAATATGGATGGTGTTCAGCCGTAGTAATGGTTAATTCAGATATTGAAGTGAGACCGTATTTTGCTAAACTAAGTGAGGTAGATTTCTCCCCGTAAATTTTCATAGTATCGCTATCATGATCACTTTCAAATTTTATTGGTACTCCAAGATTTTGAAACTTCTCAATCAATTCCACTAATTCATTTTGGAAATTTTCAAAATTAGTCATTGTTTACAAGTCTTTGATGTTCTGCCAACATGCATTTATTGAAAACGACGTCAATTCCAGCATCTTTTGCAAGTTTTTCAGCCTCAGAATTATGGATTCCTAATTGAAGCCAGATCACTTTTGGTTTAATTTTAATTGCATCTTTCACAAATGGTAATACTTCATCAGAGGGACGAAATATATCAACAATGTCAATACTTGTATTAATTTCAGATACATTAGAATAGCATTTTTTTCCTAAAATTTCATCAGTTGTGGGATTTACCGGAGTGATTTGGAATCCATTTTCAGAAAGATATTTTGGGACATAGTGAGCAGCTTTTGATTCATTTTTAGAGATTCCAATAACTGCAACATTTTTGTAAGATAGAATTTCTTTAATTTGGTCATCGGTATGAGGATCAGTTTCCATAATGGATAAGAAATGGCCTAAGATATAATTTTGACTAGAAAAGGTTTTTTTAATTACAATATAACAAGACAACATGGAAGAAGAGCCAAAAGATGTTATTGTATTAGGAGCAATTAAACGTGGTAACAAAAAATTTGAAAAAATTCAAAAAGCAACAATGATTGAACCTGAAGAACTCAATTCCATTTTAGAAAAATTAGAAGACAGAGGCTTGATTGATGTTAATGAGAAAAAAAGTTTCTTCGGTAAAAAAATAGAAATCACAGTTACTGACAAAGGTTCAACTGAATTAGATAATAGAATATACGAGTTACAAGAAAAATGGAATCAAATTGCAGCAGTTTACAAATCTGGTGACAAGGATAAATTAAAACAAGAATTCGATAACAACAAGTCATTTTTACCTACAATGATGTTTTTTGGAATAATGGATATGATGATGTTTAGTATGATGTTTAGTATGATGGGAATGGCAATGTCCGATTACGTACCAGCAGAAAGTATGCCTCCAGATACAGCCATGGATGATGGCGGAATGGACGGCGGAATGGATGATGGTGGATTTGACATCGATATTGGTTTTTAATTTAATTTTGAGAAAATTTTAAAATGGAATTTAATTCAAAAAATGAGCCCAGTTTTCTCAAAGTGTTAAATTTTTTAAAAACTCATGATACAGAATATCTTTCAGGTCAAGATTTAAGCGATGTTTTACGAATAAGCAGAGTAGCAGTCTGGAAGAGTATTAAAAAAATTGAGGAGTTAGGATACAAAATCGAAACTAAGCAAAAGGTAGGTTACAAGTTAGTAGATAAACCAAAAACAATTTTTCCCTGGGAATTGAGTTCAGGATTAAAAACAAAGTTTATGGGTCATACGATTTATTATTTTGACGAAATTGATTCCACACAAAGATTTAGCCATGAAATTGCAAATAAAGAAAATAATGGAGCAGTGATTATTGCCACACAACAAAATTCAGGTAAAGGTAGAATTGGTAGAAAATGGATATCACGTAATGGCGGGATATATTTTTCTGCTATATTATTCCCAAAATTTGATATTTCATTTGCAACAGTTTTTCCAATGGCAGCATCATTAGCATTAGCAAAAACAATAGAAAAGTTATGTGAGATAAAACCGGAATTGAAATGGCCTAATGATGTTACCATAAAGGGTGAAAAGGTTGCAGGGATTTTAGTGGATGTATCATTACAATCAAATAAAATTGATTATCTGATTTTAGGAATAGGGATTAATTTCGATATTAATGAAAAAGAAATTCAAAAAGAGTTAAAGAAAACTCCAAATTTCTATGGTGTAAAATCTCTTGGAGAGTTTTCAAAAAATATCAAACCAATAAAATTTTTGCAAACATTATTGAAAGAAATAGAAGCAATCTATTTTGAATTAGAATCAAAAGAAATCGAGAATATAATTAAAGAGTGGACAAAAAGATCATCAACTATTGGGAAAAATGTAAAGATCCCAACAGAAGATGGAATCATTCAAGGAAAAGCAACTAAAATTGAGAATGATGGGGCACTAGTAGTTGAAAACAAGAAAAAATCTACCAGAGTGATAGCTGGAGACGTAGTACATTTGGAAAAATAATTATTTTTTAGTTTTTTTACTAGATTTTTTTTGGGTAGATTTGGTTTGTCTTTTTTGATTGTGTTTTTTATCTTTAGATTGACCAATCAGTTCAGATTGATCCCTCAAAATATCTTTTAATTCATTTTGAATTTCAAAAACGGTAGTAAGTAAAGTTTCTAAAGTGGTTGTGTATTGATCATACTTTTTTATTAGTTGAGATTTAACTTCGTTGTTTTTTTTAAGTGATTCATTATTTCTAAGAAGATTTGCAGAATTGATTAGTTCGGGAATATCAGATATTTCTCCATCAATGATATTCATTTGATTTTCAAGTTCCTTAATTTCGTTTTTTATATGACTTGCTGATGTTCCAAGACCAATTTCTGACATAAAAAAAAATAGAATTACAACAAATTAAAGATTATCTATTATTAGTTCTAACAAAGTAGAAATATCTTCCAAGTCAACAGTTTATGTTTGAATAAAAAGAAAATCATAATGTTATTTTTTTCATTGATGTTGATATCAAATTTTAGTCCAGTCGTATTTGCCCAAACGGTTGAAGAGAATATGTTCAATCAAGGAATGAAACATCTCAAAAATGGAGAATATTCTGAAGCCGAACAAATTTTTGATGAAATTTTAGAAATGCATCCAAATAACATATCTACATTAAAAATCAAAGGAATCACTCTGATCAATCAAGAACAATATCCAAATGCATTAAAACATTTTTTCAAAGTTTTACAATTCAAACCAAATGATGTAACAGCCCTAATTGGTATGGGTGTAGGTATGGGATATCTAGGGGAATACAAAGAGGCACAGTCATATTTTGAAAGAGCAAATGAGTTAAAACCTGATAATAATGTGATTCAGAATTATCTCCAATATGCCATTAAAGTGAATCAGAAATATCCATACATTCCAACAGAAAAACCAAAGGAATTAACACAAATCAATATCGAAATTCCAAAATGGGTTAAAAATATCTCTCAATGGTGGGCACTAGATGAGATTAGTGATGGTGAATTTTCTTCGTCATTAAAGTATTTGATTGAACAAAAAATTTTAGAGATTCCTTTAGTAATTACTGAAAAATCTAATGGAGATTCAATTCCCTTATGGGTTAAAAATAACGCTAAATGGTGGGCAGAAGGTTCCATTGATGATAATACATTCGTTCAAGGAATTCAGTATTTGATTAGAAATGGTTCAATCGTAATTAACACAAGTGATATTCCAGAAAAATCACAAAAAGAAATAGATGATGAATATTATCAATTTGGTAGATATTTGAGGAATATTGAAAATAATATTTCTAAAGAGATACGATATATTGAATTTCCAAATCCAAGTTTAGATGTAATTAAAAAATTCCTAAGAGATTATGTTAAATGGAATTACGAAGCAGAAGTACAAAAAGCTTCAACGAGTTTTCCTGATCCAACCTATGAGATTATTGATGAAGAATATGTAATTTATTACAAGGTGTACATCAATGAACAACCTCCAGGTTTGCCATTGGATCATGTGTCAACACTTGTCAATTCATTTGAATTTTGGGAAAATCAAAGTTTATCTACAAATAATCAAAAAGCAAAAATAAAATTTGAAGTGACCGACAAAAAACATGAAGCAAACGTTTGGGTTACTTGGGTGGTAAGAGACATAGGTGAAGGGGTATTAGGACATGCTCATCTTGGTAAGGGAGTTGTAGAAGTTACCTTAGGCGATTATAATTGTGATGGAAGTTTTCAATTGTATGATGTTAATAGTGTTGAAACAATCATGACGCATGAATTAGGTCATTCAATTGGATTAAAGCATGTTGAAGAAAAAACAAACATAATGTATCCATCGTACTCACCATCGTACGCCTATTGCATTCTAAGTTAGTAATTCTAAAAACATAGAATGAAAAGTTAGCTTTAGCTACACCTGATTAACCATAAGAAAATAAGTAAAACGGTAATAAAGGGACATTATAAAAATTAGTTGTGTTAAAGAATTCTTCATTATCTGGTCCTAAATGCCCTGCCTGTGGAGACAAAAAAATGATCACAGATGACAATACGGGTGAATTATTTTGTGGAAAATGCGGATTTGTTGTTACAGACAAAATTGCAGATACAGGTGCAGAATGGAGATCATTTTCAAATGATGAGGGAAACAAAGCCAGAACTGGTGCAGGTACTTCATTAACCATGCACGATATGGGGTTATCCACAGTTATTGGAGCAGTTAACAAAGATTCTACTGGAAAACCATTATCTGCAAGTGTGAAAAGTTCAATTGAACGATTAAGAACTTGGGACAGTAGAAGCCAAGCACATTCATCAGCAGACAGAAATCTCAGACAAGCACTCAATGAGATGGATAAATTAAAAGACAAATTGGCATTAACTGATGCAGTTATTGAAAAGGCTGCATACATTTACAGAAAAGCAATGGAGAAAAAACTTGTTCGTGGTCGTTCAATTCAAGGTTTAGTTGCAGCTTGTCTTTATGCATCATGTAGAAATACTGAAACGCCAAGGACATTAGATGATGTTGCTAAAGGAATCAACATTAGAAGAAAGGATGTTGCAAGATGTTACAGATTGATCTTTCGTGAATTAGAGTTAAAGATGCCAGTAGTTGATCCTGTCAAAGGTGTTTCACGTATTGCCAGTATTGCTGGATTGAGTGAAAAAAGTAAAAGAAAGGCAATAGAAATTTTGAATCAAGCAAAAGAATTGGGAGTAGTTGCTGGAAAAGACCCAATGGGTATTGCAGCTGCAGCACTATATTTGGCATGTATTAGTACTGGAGAAGTCAAATCTCAAAAAGACATTTCAATTGCTTCAGGAGTTACAGAAGTAACAATCAGAAATAGATGTGCAGGATTGCGCAAAATGATTAACGAAGATTAAGTTTTTCACTATCAAAAAATTCAATCTTATCCCAAGGAAATACTAGATAGTCATCACTAGTTACTAGTTTTCCAAAAAGAAGTTGTTTTGGAAAGTTTTTTTGATGTCTAGCATAAATTGTTGCAAAAGTAAAATCATCACTATCAATAAGAGTTGAAATTTTTTCAAATGTCTTTCCTGAATCAAAAATGTCATCAACAATCAAAGAGTCTGATGGAATGGTAGAAGAATCAACAAAAATTTTTTTTATTCCTAGTAAATCAGCAAGTAACCTAGAAGGAATCAATCCGCCTCTAGAAATTGTATAAATTGATGAAAAACTACTATTTTCTAGTTTTTGTGCTAGAGAATTAATATCTGATTCAATTTGTTTCCAAGAAATGATTTCATGAGGCATAAATCGAATTTTTAGTTCAGAATTAAGTAGTTTTGTCAGGTTTACTCAAAGAAATGTATTTTTAAAGATCTATTGCAATAGGATTCTATGCAGACTGACAACAGTAAAGAGATGACTGACTACTACAAACACCTATCGCTTTTCTGGACAGATATCATACATTTGATGAATAGTAAACCTCAATCACTTACATCAATTGGACCAATGAGGGCATTTGCAGCAAATTCAAAAAAGATTTCAACAGAACTAATAGAGATTAATCAAAATTTATTGGAATTTAACAAAGTTTTATCAGAATATTATAGACAACTTGGAGATACATGGGTAGATGCACAAAAGAAAGTTAACCTCAAAGCACCCGAAATCCCTAATGATATTGAACAAATTGAAGCATTCAAAAGAATATGGATTGATGTCTTTGATAATGATTTTACCGAATTATTTGATTCTGAGAAATTTGGTGAGAATTATGGAAAACTAGTTTCACAAGAATTAGAACTAACCAAACATTGGAATAACATTGCAAATGTAGTTTTACAATCAGTGAATTTACCAAGTAAAGAGGAAATTGATGAAGCTTACAAAGAAATTCACAGTCTCAAAAAACGAGTAGCAAAATTAGAACTTGAGTTAAAGAAAAGGGAGCGTGTAAAAATTGCATAGTGAAACAAAGTTAGATCCTAAAATCATTGAAGAGATAATGAAATTTAGCAAAAATGTTTTAGAAGCCCCAAAACTTGTTGCTGCTCCAGATGAAATTAATTTGGAAGTGACTGCCCATGATGTTGTCCATCAAATTGACAAAACGAGATTATTGCATTACAAACCAATAGTTGAAAAACCATTCAAAACTCCATTGTTAATTTCATATGCAATTATTAACAGATATCACATTTTGGACATTCATCCAGAAAAAAGTTGGGTAAGAAATCTACTGGAACAGGGATTTGATGTGTATATGCTGGATTGGGGAACACCAACAAGTATGGACAAATATCTTGATTTTGATGATTATGTGAATAATTATCTTGATACTTATGTTGAGCATCTAAAAGACGAATCATCAGTAGAAAAGATTTCTTTACAGGGATATTGTACAGGAGCTACTATTGCAACAGCATATGCATCACTGCATCCTGAGAGTGTAAAGAATTTTGTTGCAACCGCTCCAGTAATTGATGGTTGGAGAGATACAACAGTAGTAAGCAATTTGGCAAAACACGTTGATGTGGATAAAATGGTTGAAATTATTGGAAATATGCCTCCAGAATTCATGTATTATTGCTTTTCAGTGTTAAAACCATTTGAACAAGGAATCGAAAAATACGTCAATTTTTTCAAAAATATCGAGAATAGTAAATTTGTAGATAGTTTCTTGAGAGTTGAAAAATGGCTTGGTGATACACCTCCAATTCCAGGAGAATTATTTAGACAATGGATAAAAGACATCTATCAAGATAATCTTCTCATACAAAATAAAATGTTCATTGAGGGGCAATTAGTAGATTTGAAAAAAATTGATATGCCATTATTTACTCAGGTCGCAGTTGGAGACCATCTAGTATCTCCAGAATGCAGCATGCCCTTGCATTATGCAGTAGGCAGTGAGGATAAAACACTTAGAATGTATCCTACAGGACACGTTGGAATGATTGCTAGTTCATTATCTCAAAAGAAAGTATTACCAGAGTTAGGTCAATGGCTCTCAGAAAGATCTGAAAAATAAAAAGAATATAAAAATTGAATTTCCACTAGTTATTTTTAGTGGTGAATGCTGAAATCCAAGATTCAAGAATATTTCTGTTTAATTCTGCAAATGATTTTGCATTATCATTGAAAGTCTTGATATTTTGTTGTGTAGCATCAATTGTTGCCAATGTAATTTGGTTTTGAATTGAAGCTGCTTTTGTAATTTCTTCAGCTGTATCTTGCATTACTTTAATTGATGCTTCAGGAATATTTGATGCAATACCTGCTTTCTTTGCAAATTCTTTTTGCAAAGTTAATGTTGAATCTGCAACATTTTCAAAGGCTTGTAAATATTCTTGTTGTACATTAGTAATTGCTTGATGATATTGTGGAACTGATGTTCTAATACCATTGAAGAATTTATCTAGATTTTGATGATATACAGAAAATAGATCTTTACTGGATGTGGTTTGTTCGTTCTTACTCATTCTTTCACCTCCCTAGCTTTTGATTTCTTTGCTATTGGAAGAATAATCACCTGGACTAAATCACCTTCACCGATTCCTAATGCATTTCTTTCTGCTTCAGGAATAGAAATTCTACCATTGCTACTAATTGTTGTTTTGTATGCACCCCAATTCATGAAAGATGGAAGCATTTGTCCAATGTTGAACATGGTATCCAGACTCTTATTTTGTAAATTATTCATATTTTGCATCAAATCATTTTGTGCTTGTCTAGTTGTATCTGAGACTTTTTTCAGAGTTTCAACAGGGTTGAATGTGTTTGAATTTTGATTACCCATTAATGCACCAAAATTCTTCATAAATTCAGTTTGTGCTTGACCACTTTTCTGAATCCATTGTTTAAACATCTCTGTTGGATCATATTGGTTTAGATTACCACTCATTGGTAATTATAACATATTATAGGTATTTAAATCTGCCTACCAACATCTAAAAAATCAAGTACCTTTTTTGCAAAAATTTCAGGATATTGAACGTAAGGAGTATGTCCACAATTGTCAATTCTAAAAAATCTGCAGTCCTTGATGGATGCGATGAATTCATCAGAATAATTTATTGGGATTACAGGATCGTTAGTTCCCCAAATTAGCATTGTTTCAGTGTGAATTTGTTCCAATTTTCTAGAAATAATTTCTGCATTTTTTAATCCCAAAATTGTTGACATAAACGCAAGTTTAGCATTGGGCAATTTCATTCTCTCAATAAATCCATTAACAATATTTTCGTCAGCTTCATCACCAGAAGATTCCATCATTTCAAATGCATTTTTTGCATTTGAAAAATTTGGATACATTGCAGCCATGATATACGCATCTAAGGCAGGAGTAGATTGCTTCATCATTCCTGAAGGAGAAACAAGAACTAATTTCTTAATAAAATTTGGATGGGATGCAGTGAATTCAGCACAGATTTGCCCCCCTAAAGAAGAGCCAATAAGATATGTGGATTTTATGTTCAAAGATTTTAGAAATTTCTCTAGAAATGAAACAAAAAAATCAACAGTATAATCAATAACAGGTTTATCACTTAATCCAAATCCAATAAGATCAGGAATTATGACTCTAAAATTTTTGTTAAAAAAAGGCAAAACCTTCTCCCATCTTTCAGCAGATGCACCTAACCCGTGAATTAGTACCAAAACGTTTTGCGAATCACCTGATTCAATGTACCTGATTCTATTTGAATCCACTTCCACAAATTTTTCATTCATTAAATTGGGCTCCAAACTTTAGTAGATAAATATTGATTTTCTAAGCGATCTAGTAACAATTTTTACAAATGCTTTTTAGAGCCAATTTTCAATCAAAGTAGTGATAAACAGAAAAATTTCCAAGATATTAGTTCCATTGGATGGATCAAAGAATTCTTTGAGAGGATTAGAATATGCAATCTCTTTGGCTCGACACTCAGAGGGGATCATCACAGGAGTTTATTCTCTTAGTACAGGCTCACATTCAGAGTTTAAAGGAGTAGGAACTGTAGAACCTGCTCACAATAAAGAAATTAAAAAAATTATGGATGATGCAAAAACAACTTGTGCAAAAAACGGTATTGTTTTCAAAGAGAGATTAATGAAAGGAGATACAGGATATAATATTGTAAAATTGGCTCATGGTAAAGACAAATTCGACGTAATTGTAATTGGTTCTAGAGGAAGAAGTTCTGCAAAAGAAATGTTTTTTGGAAGTGTATCAAATTATGTTGTACATGCATCCAAGATTCCAGTATTGATTGTGAAATAAAATCAAAATCCGTGTTTTTTGAAATATTTTTGATGATACTCTTCTGCACGATAGAATTTTGGTGCAGGAACAATCTCAGTCACAATAGGATTAGAGTATTTTCCAGACTGAGATAAATTATTTTTTGATTTTTCAGCAGATTCTTTTTGTGACTCATCATGATAGAAAATTGCTGAACGATATTGAATTCCAACATCAGGTCCCTGTCGATTGAGAGTGGTAGGATTATGATTGTTCCAGAAAATTTCTAGTAATTCATCAAATGAAATCTCTGATGGTTCAAATTCAACTTCAACTGCTTCAGCATGACCAGTTCTATCAGTACATACTTCTTCATATGTTGGGTCAGGAATATTTCCTCCAATATATCCAACTTGTGTTGATTTTACACCTTTTGTTTTACTAAGTAAATCTTCAACATGCCAAAAACAACCAGCTGCAAAAGTAGCTTTCATAATTTGTAATAAAAAATATTAAATTAATAGTATTTGTTTTTGTGTTTCCTAACTAACATCGGTGAAAATTTCTACGACTTTTTTTGCCAAATTTTCAATATTTGCAGAAGGTTCCGCTGAAATCAATAACAAGATTTGTGTAATTGGAAATGGGAAACTAACTAAAACTGCTTTATCTCTTCTTGCTGCTAGGTAGTTGATTGGTCCTAAACTTTCATCATATTCTTTTCTGATAGATGCCTTTGAGACAAATTCTAAAAATGCATTTAGTCGTGTTTCATCGCCTTCATGAGGAGTTAATCCTTGTTTAAATCCACCTGCAATTAATTTACCATCCTTATCAACAATTCCTGCGAATCGAATTTCACCCTCTTTGAGTAATTCATCACATTTACTACTGTAGAGTTTTACAGTGATATCTTCACTTGTCATAAATTATTACCATAAATCAAAAATAAAAACCTAGAGTAATCAATTTCTCTACTTTTCAACGACACATTTTAAAAACAAATATTCTATGAACTTGTTTTCTGATGATTCTTTCATTTTTACTAGTGATTTGTAGAGAATTTTTTCAACAAAAGAGGAGTATTTGCTAAGAATAGATTTTTTAAGATTTACTCGATTTTCCAAATAATAATCAGTTAATGGAGAATATACGTTATCGCCAATCTGTATGTTTGAGATTATTGAAAATCCTGAAGAAATCAGTTTTTGACAAACAGTGTCTATCGAATAGTGTTCAGATGACCAGGTAAATTTTATCATTCCTAAGTCTCGTAGAGAGGGATTTCCAACAGTCACAGGAATAGCCATGGTCAAAATTCCATCATTTTTGAGGATTCTTTTTGATTCTGATAAAAACAAGTCCAAAGGTTTGAAATGTTGAGCAGATTCCAGAGCCATTACACGATCTATTGAATTAGATTTTATTGGAAGTAAAGTTGAGGTTGCGTTGAGTGATTCAAAATGTTTAGATTTTCCAAATACTAGTTGTTTTAGATTAATGTTAATATCTACAAAATGAGATTTTGGGAATTGACTTTGCCAGAATTTTGATGGTGCAGATAAACCACTGCCAACATCCAAAATTAGTAAATCGTTTTCAAGGTTAGAGAATCTTCCAAATTCATTACACATGTTTTCTTGTGCCAACAATGGAGAGTTGTATTTTTCATTCCAGTAACCAAAATTTAGCATATTACCACCAGTTGCAGTTTGCATTACTGGAGATAGTGAATCATATAGTTTTACGGTGTCTTTTTCACTGCGTCGAAATGTCCACATCAAAACATCAATTGGATTAATAGATACCATACAAACTGATTAAAAATTTAAAATATTAATCTCTAATTCTTGTCATTATTTTTTTAATTTGACTTTTTTTTAATTCACAAGCAGATCTAATAGCAAGTTTTCATCTTTTAGTATAATGTCTGATAACAATTTGAATTGGTGGAAAGGATTACCAGATGAATTGCAAATAGATATTGAATGTGAACAATAAATTTTTCAAATTATAATCTATAGCTTTCGCTAAGTGAGATTAAAAATAAATCATCGTACATGTCGTGTATTTTAAAATGATGAATTAATGAATTCATCGCGCATAGTCTCTATGTAAGTGGCTGAACCGATGTGTTGGTCTATTAG
>VMDM01000003.1 GCA_008080815.1 Candidatus Nitrosopumilus sp. | reverse complement strand
CATTACTCAAAGGAGGAGAGCTAACAGCCTCTGAACTAAGTCAGAAATCAGGAGTACCATATTCTAAAATTTATGAAGTCTTGGGAACATTAGAAGAGAAAGGTTGGATTGGAACAGATGATTCAAGACCAACAAAATATTTTGCAAAATCACCATCAACTGGATTAGAAACAACAAAGCAAAAGATCGAAAATGAATTTGCTGAAAATCAAAGTGTCATTTTGAGTGAACTGGTTCCATTGTATGAAAAAAGTGGCACTAGTGAAAAACCAGATATTTGGGTATTATCTGGTGCAACAAACATTGTTGCAAAGATTCTAGAAATTGTAGAGACATGTAGAAGCGAAGTAATGATTGCATCACCTCCTGCAGGAGAAGAAATTGTAAAGCTTGCTTTGCCCAAATTAAGATCACTTCATGATAGAGGAGTAGATATCACAATTCTTACTTCAGATAAGATGGATAAAGAGTACATCAAATCATTAAGTAGAGTTGCAAATGTGAAAATTAAGAAAGGATTGTTTGGTGGAGGAATAATTTCAGATAAGAGATATGTTGTAATTGTTTTTGGTCCTGAAATTGCAAGTGAAAATTCTAGTGAGGTAGTAGCTATTTGGGCAGATCATGCAGGATTGGCAGGATTTGCAAGACAGTATTTTGAATATTTATTAGAAGACTCAAAGAAGGTTTGATATGGACGCATTAAATGATGAAGAGACATTTTTTGTTGGAACTGCTGAAGCAGAACATGTAGAGATGTATCTCAAAGCAATTTGGCACATTAAAGAAAGAGGAGAAGATGTTAAAATTAGCAATATTGCAAAGATGCTCAATGTAAGACAACCAAGTGTTGTTCAAATGTTAAAAAAACTACATGCAAAAAATCTAGTTACTTACAACAAGGCAGGTGTGAAACTTTCTGATGAAGGACAAAAAATTGGCTCAAGTATGATGAGAAATAGTAGATTACTTGAAGTATTGATGGATAGTGCTCTCAAAGTAGATATCGATGAAGAAATGGTTTGTGGAATTGAGCATCATATGAACAAGCAGTTTACTGATGCACTTTGTACAATGCTAAAACACCCTAGAAAATGTCCTCATGATCACGAGATTCCTCTTGGAGAATGTTGCAAAAATTCTTCATAGATAAGAAAAGATATATCATCTAAAATTTTCTTAAAATTATGGCATGTTTTTGTGGTTGTGAAACCTATGAAAAAAATGAGAATGGTTTCAAAATTGCATGTGTAAAATGTGGACATGGACCACAAAATCATGATGAAGAGTTTAGAGCGTCAGCAAGAAAGAATGAATCACTTAGTCAGAAACGTGATGTTGATTTCGGTTAATTATTCACCAATTATCTTTACAAGTACTCGTTTTGGTCGTTTTCCATCAAATTCTCCATAGAAGATTTGTTCCCAAGGACCAAAATCTAGTTGACCATCAGTAATTGCAACTACAACTTCTCTTCCCATTACTTGTCTTTTCAGATGAGCATCTGCATTATCTTCCCCAGTATCATTATGCTTGTATTGATCTATTGGTTCATGAGGAGCTAAATGTTCCAACCATTTTTCATAGTCTGAATGCAAACCAGTTTCATTATCATTGATAAACACACTTGCAGTAATGTGCATAGCATTTACCAAACACAGTCCTTCCTTTACTTGACTTTTTGTAACTAATTTTCTGATATCTGGAGTGATATTTACAAAGCCTCTTCTAGAATTTACATTAAATGTCATGTATTCGGTTAAAGATTTCATAATTTTTCCAATAATTTATCATTTAAAACTCTAGAGCAGGCTCAGAACTCAAGATCCTCATCATCATTTCAAAGGGATAAGGTCATCATAGCCTGCAAGCCTCAATAAAAGTAGATTGTTTTTGAATCTTTCAAGAAGCTTGATAAATGGCTATTAGATCATTCTTTCAAAATGGTTACAATTGACACTCCTGCTTCAGTGGAAAGTTTTAGAAGATTCATTATCTCTAGTACCTGCAAATCATACGCACCAAGAAGTTACTTGGAGGATTTTGAGGTATTCCCTGAACGAGAAGATAGTTTAGGTGCAATCTATGTAGAAGCAGCAGATAAGGTAACTCTAAAGAAAATTAGAGATATCACATTTGTCAATGCAAGAGACATTCTTGGAATCATTTACAATTCAAAAAGTGGAAATACATCTCTCAAGTGGAGACAAATTAGACGAAACAATGGCAAAGTGATTGGTGAAGCATCAGCAAATTCTTTGACAAACCTTGCAGAGTCAGGTGTCTTGACACTTGATTGGGTTGAAAATTATCTTAAAAAGAAAACAGAAGAAAGTACAAACTAAACTTTTTTCTCTTTGTTAATTATTGATATGATATGATTACAAAAATTGTTGATGAAAATTTAATTTCAGTAATTCCTGAGGATTCAGATGACTTACTTAATTTGAGAAGAATCATTAAAGTGGATGATAAAGTAATTGGAGATACTACGAGAGTAATTAAACTAGACAAAGATTATTCACGACCAGATAAAGGTGAAAGAATTAAAGTTAGAATTTCTCTAAATGTAGAAAAAATTTCTCTTGATGATGTTTTAGATAGATTAAGAATTGGTGGAACAATTTCTGAATCAAGTAATGAATCAGTTCCTCACGGTTCACACCACTCATTTATTTTAAAAATCAATGATGGAATTTCAATCTCTAAAAAGAAATGGATGCCATTAGAAAAAAATCTAATTCAATCAAACAACAATGAAGGTGGATTCATTTTAGTTGCAATTGATACAAGTGATTGTGGGATTGCTAAATTAAATGGAACTCATATAGAATTTTTACCAAATTTGTATTCAGGTTCTAGTGGAAAGAGATACAAAACTAATTTCAATATTGAAAAATTTTTTGAGCAAGTAAGAAATGCACTAAACACAATTTTAAAAGAAAATGATCATATTGTAATGTTTGGTCCTGGAGAAACAAAAAAGAAATTTTACAATTTTTTACAAAAAAATCCTGATTTAAAAAATATTAAAACTCAAGTTGTTGAAGGAATTGATTCTGGAGGGGAAGATGGAATTTTCACCTTCACAAAATCAAAATTTATGAAAGAGATAATGGCAGAAAGTAAACTTGCAAAAGTAACGACTATTTTAGATGAAGTGATGGCTCTAGCTAATAAAAAAAGTAGAAAATTCTCAATGGGATTCAATGAAACATTTCAAGCAAATCAAATAGGAGCAGTAGAAAGCTTGGTATTTTCTGAAAAAGCGATTCAAGAAGATGAGCAAAGGATGATTGATTTTCTTAATGATGCTGAAAATAAAGGAGTAAAGATTTTCAGTGTTGATTCAACTACTGATATCGGTCTAAGAGTTTCAGGGTTAGGTGGAATTGTTTCTCTATTAAGATATGCAGTTGATTTCTAGATAGTAGAGTTAACTAACCATTTCAGATATGAATCATTAATAGATGAAATATCAATTTCAGCAATTTCTGGAACATCATAAGGGTGAGTTTCCTGGATTTTTTGTTTCAAGAGTTTTTTATTTTTTTGAGTGGTTTTAAAAATTGCAAGATATTCGTTTGAGTTTTCAATTTTTTTATTCCAAGAATAAATCGAGGAAATCTCAATAATATTCACACATGCTACAATCTTGTCTTTAACAAGCAATTTCGAAATTGTTGAAATTGATTTTTTATTGGGATATGTTGAAATTATTGCAATAGGTTTCATAGTAACCCATAAATGAACCAACTTAAAAAAATTCACAACCGATTTGGAACTTGATTTTATTACACAGAATTCGATTATCTATGTTCTAATGGCATGGGTAGTGATTGTTGTTGTTGCTAAGGGATTAAAGTTAGAAAGATTTGGTTTTAAGATAACACCGTACAGTTTAACTTATAAAAATAAACAAGTTAATTCTCTACTAATCAAAGTTCTTGCTAGGACACGTAGAGGAATTAGAGTTTTTGCAGATGTTAGTGTTGTTGCAGGTTTTATTATGATGGGATTTGCATTTTGGTTTTTGTTAAATAATATTTCAAACTTTTTTGTCGCAAAATCTGAATTCAATGAATTAACAGTTTTGATTCCAGGAGTTACTTTGACTAGTGCTTCATCAATTACATATTTTCTATTATCTATTCCAATTGTTCTAGTAATTCATGAAGGAGCACATGGAATCGTTGCTGCACTAGAAAAAATTAAAATCAAAACTGGAGGATTTGCAGTTTTCATTGCAATGTTTGCAGGATTTGTAGAACCAGATGAAGAAGAATTTGGAAAAGCAAAGAAAATTTCCAGATTAAGAGTCATCGGAGCTGGAGCAACATCAAATGTAATTTTTGCGTTTATTCTAGGAGCAATATTATTAACAAATCCATTTTTTGCAATGGTTTTGCCAGAACCTCTTTTGAGTACTTTTTACGAATTACCACAAGGAGTTTTGATATTATCAATTATAGAAAACTCTGGAGCAGAAAAAGCAGGATTACTTTCAAATGATATTATTACATCAATTAATGGAATACAGATTCTGACACCGGCAGATTTCCCTAGCTTAGAACCGGGTTCTACTGCAACTGTTTCAATTCTCAGAGAGGACCAACCTCAGACATTTAATGTTGACATTATTCCATCACCAGATGATCCAAGTAGAGGATTAATTGGAATTATGAGAGATAACAATTTAGCTTACAAACCAGTATTGAATTTTATTGAGTGGAATGATCCTAGTGTCTCAATGTTTCTTCTATGGTTATGGATGATTTCATTTTTTATTGGAATAATCAACATGTTACCACTACCAATTCTAGATGGAGGAAAATTCATTCACACCATTATTGAGAAAAAGATTTCAGAGAATTCGGTAAATGCAATTATGTGGGCAATCTATGCATTCACATTTGTATTATTTGGAATGAATATTGCATTGTCATATATCAAATCAGGCTGGTTCACGATATAGTTAACACAAGAATCATTAATGAAAAATACTCATAAACCATATGAAATGTGATTTTTGTGAAAATCCTGTAGTATACACAAGAAAATATTCTGGTCAAAAACTTTGTTCAGAGTGTTTTTCAAATTCCATTGTTCGTAAAACAGCTAAAACAATCTCCAAACATAAAATGATCAATAATGGAGATTTGGTTGCAGTAGGAGTTTCTGGAGGAAAAGATTCACTTGCTCTTTTGAAAATTATTCATGAAATGTCGAAAAATCATAATTTCAAAATTGAAGCCATAACAATTGATGAGGGGATTCCAGGATATAGAAATGAAGCATTAGAGATTGTGAAAAATTTTTGTAGTGAATTAGAAATAAAGTTTAGAGTTTTTGCATACAAGGATCTTTTTGATCTAAGTTTGTCTGAGGCATTGGAATTAAGAGATGATGAAAAATCATCATCATGTTCAATTTGTGGAACATTAAGAAGAAGAGCATTGGATCATGCTGCAAAAGAAATTGGTGCAAATGTAATTGCTACAGGTCATAATCTTGATGACATGCTACAAACATTTTTGATTAACATGTTGTCAGGTGATACAAACAAAATTGGATGGATGGATCCAGATAATTCTGGTAGTTCTATTAGAAAAATAAAACCATTTTGTGAGATATATGAATCTGAGATTGTATTTTATGCATTTACAAATAATATTCCGTTTCAAACTGAACCATGTCCTCACATGAATGAAGGAATCAGAACAGAGATTAGAGAATTCATAAATTCGTTAGAAAAACAACACAGTGGAATAAAAAATAATTTGTATCAGTCTGTAATACGTGTTTCAAACATTGTAAAAGATTCCAATTACAAAGAAAAAGTAAAGTGTCAAAATTGTGGAAATGAATGTACAGGAAAACTTTGTTCAGTATGCACTACATTGCACAAATTAAAAGAAAAACAAACCTAATGCAAATATAACATTAGATATTTTATCAAATTGGTAGTAGGTAGGATCAGGGTGCCAGCCGTGCCCTATTCTGAAACCGGCTATACGCAGAGATCAGTAACTGCTAGGTAAATCTCTAGATGGGTAATTCCCGCTTGGAATGCGGAAATGAAATCACGCCGAAGCGGGTGGTTGCAGGTCAAGAATTATTCGAAGGAATAACTTCTAAGATCGAACTATCGAAAGGGATGAGGTCCGGGAGGGAGCAATCCTAAGGTGGAGCATCCACGCTTCTTCGTCAACGTGGCGGATCTTGTATTCCTTGAAATGGGGTTATTTGTCTAGACTGGAGCTAGCAGATCTGCTACCTTTATAATTTGAAATTATTTTTTTTAGATATGGATGGAATGATTTCAATTGGAAATAATTTTACTTATGACGATTTTAGAAAGAATATTCCAGTTGAAGTATTACCATTATTTGAAAAAATTAGAAATTTCTGTCTTTCATTGTCCAGTAACGTAGTTGAAGATATTAGAATGCATAGAATTGTATTTTGTAAATCAATTACATTTAGATGGTTTGCAGATGTAAAACCCCAAAATAATCAAATTATAATCAAAATACAAAAAGATAGAAAAATTACCTCTGAAAGATACGAAGTAAATCAAGAAGAGGAATTAACAGAAATTTTTGAGAAAATCAAAAATGCCTTTGAATTAATTCACTAGTATAATACATCAAATTTTGGAAACTCACCTGTAAACTCTTCATTGTGAATTTCTACATCTTCAACAATTGCATTTGCTGGACCGCCATGCGACCATTCAATTAGAGTAGAGACATTTTCCATAGAGCCCTCTAAAAGTGCCTCAACACGACCGTCAGAGAGATTTCTAACCCAACCATGAACATCATTTTGTATTGCTTTAGCTTTGAGTGATTGTCTAAAGAAAACTCCTTGTACACGACCAGTAATGAATAATCTAATTCTATGATTTGTCATTTACAAGATTAGTAAAAAGTAACTAATGAATTTATCCAGAAATTACTTTCTTTCTTTGATTCTAGCTCTACCAGTTTTTCTTGCTGCAATGCTACCTACTTTAGCACCTGGAGGAGTATCTCTAGCAACAGTGGAGCTTTGACCAACATGTTGATGACGTCCACCACCGTGTGGATGGACATATGCTGCTTGAGCAACACCTCTAACCAATGGATATTTCTTACCCTTGGCTCTAAAGCTTCTCCATTTGTTTCCTGCACTCATATAGAATCTCTCACTAGCACCACCGCCTGCAAGAGTTCCTAACATTGCACGATTCTTTGGATTTAGTGTTGCAAATCTTCCAGATGGGAGTTTAACAGTAACACCTTCATCACCATGAGAAAATATTGTTGCGTTTGTTCCTGCTGATTTTACGATAGCACCACCATCACCAAAGTGTTTTTCAATATTACAAACAATAGTTCCATCAGGAATATTTTGAATGCTAATTACATTTCCTTCTTTTAATTCTGATTTTAATCCAAATTGTAAAGTTGAACCAACTTGTGCACCTAAAATTGCTGGAACAAAAGAAATTGAACCATCTTCAAAACGAATTTTTGCTAAAGGTGCTTCACGACCTCTTTCATGAACTAGATCAATAATAGTTCCTTCATGTTGTTCAGATAATGGAAAACGTGGATAAACTGCTTTTGTGCCTACTTTACCAGTAGAAGTAGATCTAAATTGATTACCTCCACGGCCTCGTCTTCTTACTAATGGTCTCTTACCCAAAGTTGATAGTTTCCTCTAATTAGAGAATTTTAAGCTTGTGATTTCTTAGTAGTAATACGTCTAAATTTCCACAAAGGTATAAAAATTAGGTTTGGGGCATTTGTATATGAGTCAAAATGCTCTTTCTTTGAAAGTTTTAGAAGCATATACTAGAGATGTTGGAAGAGGAGTTGCCAGAATTGATTATGACTCTATGGATACGCTGAATGCATCAACAGGTGATGTTATTGAAATTAAAGGAAAAAGAAGAACTGTAGCTAAATGTTTACCACTTTATCCTTCAGATGAAGGAAAGGGAATTATCAGAATTGACGGTTTAGGAAGAAATAATTCAGGAATTGCAATTGGTGATACAATTTCTGTTAGAAAAATTAAAGCAGTTGCTGCTGAGAAAGTTGTTGTTGCACCACTAGAAGCAATCCCTCCAATTGATGAACGATATCTTGCTGATGCTTTAGAAAGTGTTCCTCTAATAAAAGGCGATAACGTGATGGTTCCATACTTTGGTGGACGTTTAACATTCCAAGTAATTGGTGTAACACCAAATGCTGATGCTGTTTTAATTACACAGAAAACTGTTTTCCATATTGCAGAAAAAGGAGAAACCTTACGAGGAGTTCCTCAAGTAACATATGAAGACATTGGTGGTCTTACTGATGAAATAAAGAAAGTTAGAGAAATGATTGAATTGCCATTAAGACATCCAGAGATTTTCGAAAAATTAGGAATTGAAGCTCCAAAAGGTGTTTTACTCTATGGACCACCAGGAACAGGTAAAACATTACTTGCAAAAGCTGTTGCAAATGAAAGTAATGCACACTTTATCAGTATCTCAGGTCCAGAAATTATGAGTAAATTTTATGGTGAAAGTGAAGCTAGACTAAGAGAAATTTTCAAAGAAGCTAGAGAAAAAGCTCCTTCAATTATTTTTGTTGATGAAATTGATTCTATTGCACCAAAAAGAGAAGAAGTTACAGGTGAGGTTGAAAGAAGAGTCGTTTCACAGATGTTATCGTTAATGGATGGATTAGAAGCAAGAGGAAAAGTAATTGTAATTTCTGCAACCAATAGACCAAACGCCATAGATCCTGCACTAAGAAGACCGGGTAGATTCGATAGAGAAATCGAAATAAAGGTTCCAGATAAAAAAGGAAGAAAAGACATTCTTGCAATTCATAGCAGAAATATGCCTTTAGATGATGATGTGAATATTGAAAAAATTGCTAGTGTTAGTCACGGATATGTTGGTGCAGATTTAGAATATTTATGTAAAGAAGCAGCAATGAAATGCCTCAGAAGACTGCTACCAATTTTGAATCTTGAAGAAGAAAAAATTCCACCAGAGACTTTGGATAAATTAATCGTCAATCATGAAGACTTTCAAAAGGCACTGATTGAAGTAACGCCTTCAGGAATGAGAGAAGTTTTCATTGAAAATCCAGATGTAAAGTGGGATGATGTTGGTGGATTAGAAGATGTAAAGAGAGAATTACAAGAAGCTGTTGAATGGCCTATGAAATACCCTGCAATTTATGATAAACTTGGACACAATATGCCTAGAGGAATTTTGTTACACGGTCCAAGTGGTACAGGAAAAACTCTACTAGCTAAAGCTGTAGCAACTCAAAGTGAAGCGAATTTTGTATCAGTAAGAGGACCAGAGTTACTTTCAAAATGGGTTGGAGAATCAGAAAGAGGAATTAGAGAGATTTTCAAAAGAGCTCGTCAATCTGCACCATGTGTTGTATTCTTTGATGAGATTGATTCTATTGCACCAATAAGAGGTGGCGGTGGAGAAACTGCAGTTACTGAAAGAGTAGTCAGTCAATTATTGACAGAGTTAGACGGTATGGAGAATATGCACGGCGTGATTGTTCTAGCTGCAACAAATAGGGCTGACATGATTGATCCAGCTTTGTTAAGACCAGGAAGATTTGATAAAATTATTCAAGTACCTAATCCAGATAAAGAAAGCAGAAAGAGTATTCTTAAAATTAATGCAGCAAGAATTCCAGCATTAACTCAAGACGATAATGATCCACAACGTATAGACTTTGAAAGATTAGCAGAAATTACTGACGGATTAAGTGGAGCTGATACAGCCGCAATTGCAAATACTGCAGTATCCCTTGTAATTCATGAATATCTAGATACAAATCCTGATGTTAAAGAATTTGAAGCCAAAGTTGGAGAAGCAAGAGTAACTATGAGACACTTTGAGGAAGCAATCAAAAAAGTAAGAGAACAAAAAGATCTAAAATCAGGCGAAAAATTAGTAGCCTCCTATTACAGGTAGTTTTAATTAATTATCCAATCTAATTTCTCTAAATGTCTGAATATAGAGGCTATTTTGGAAAGTCATTAGAATTTCTTAAACAATTCAATGTGATTGTAGGTGATGATGTTGATATTAATGCTGAAATTAACTATCAAGGCACCATTATGCCCAGATACGAACATACCGATGACAAACACATAGCTCTTAAATTAAAAAATGGTTACAACATTGGAATAGAAATTAAAACAATTAAAGATATTAAAAAAATAAGCATTCAAGAAAAAGTTAAGGAGGACATGGTTGCTCCAAGTTTTGAAGAAGGATTACCTAAAATTTTACTATTGTCAACTGGAGGAACAATAGCAAGTAAAATTGATTATAGAACTGGGGCAGTTACGCCAATAATTTCTGCTCAAGAATTACATTCATCAGTTCCCGAATTATCAAAAATTGCAAATATCGAGACAGAGGTATTATTTGCAGAATATTCTGAAAATATCGTACCAGAACATTGGATTCAGATAGCCAAAAGAATTAGCACCATAAATCAATCAGATTATGATGGCGTAATTATTGCACATGGAACAGATACAATGCATTATACGTCAGCATTTTTATCATTTGCATTAAATGGTTTTTCAATCCCAATAGTTTTAGTCGGTTCTCAAAGATCATCAGATAGAGCTTCATCAGATGCTGCATTGAATTTGATTGGAGCTACCAGGTTAATTGTTGAGAAAAAACCAAATGGTGTATACATTGTCATGCATGAAAATGAAAATGACAATACAATTGCATGCCATCTTGGAACTAGAGTAAGAAAAAATCACACTAGTAAGAGAGGAGCATTTCAAACAATCGGTGATAAACCAGCATTTGTTATTTCAGAAAATGAAATTACAAGTAATAATAAAGAAATTTTGAATAATCAATTTGAACCTAAAATTAATTTAGAAAAAAAAATTGCCCTAGTCAAATATTATCCTGGATTCGATACTGAAATTTTGGAAAAAATTATCGAAATGAATTTTCAAGGAATTATTTTTGAAGGAACTGGTTTAGGACATATTGGAAAAACCATGTATGAAAGTATCAAAAAAGCATCACAAAAACAAATGTTTCTGGGTATGACTAGTCAATGTATTGATGGTAGAGTAAGTATGACAGTTTATGAAAGTGGTAGAGATTTGTTGAATTTAGGTATAATTCCATTGAAAAATATGCTTCCAGAAGTCGCATTAGTCAAGGCAATGTGGGCTAAAGCTAATTCAAAAGATCTAGAAGGTATGAAGGAAATAATGCTGAAAAATTTTGCACATGAACTAACGGAGTAAAAAATGACCGAAATCTCATATTCAGACATAGGGGTAAAAGTGGGTTTAGAAATTCATCAACAATTAGCAACTAACAAGAAATTATTTTGTAACTGTACACCCGTTGAATCAGATGAATATCCAATTAAATTCCAAAGAAGATTACGAGCTGTAAAAAGTGAATTAGGAAAATATGACCCAGCTGCATTATTTGAGAAATCAAAATCTAAAACAATTATGTATTATGCAAATCCTAAGAGTAGTTGTCTAGTTGAACAAGATGAAGAACCACCACATCAATTAGATGAGGATGCAAAAAAAGTTGTATTAATTATTGCTTCAGCATTAGATTCAAAAATTTTTAGTGAGATTTACCCTATGAGAAAAACTGTAATTGACGGTTCAAACACTACAGGATTTCAGAGAACAATGCTCGTATCTCAAGGTGGAAGACTAGTTGTCAATAATGAAGAGATCGGAGTACAATCCATATGTTTAGAGGAAGATGCTGCTAAGTTAATTGGAGACAAGGGAGACATAAGAGAATTCAGTTTAGATAGACTAGGTGTTCCTTTGATAGAAATTGCATTAGAACCTGTAGAAGGTGAGCCAAAAAAAATTAGAGAAATTGCATTGTCATTGGGTAGATTACTACGTAGTACAAAAAAAGCAACAAGAGGAATTGGTTCAATTAGACAGGACGTAAATGTGTCAATTAGAGAAGGTGGTGCTGTTGTTGAAGTTAAAGGTGTGCAACAGTTGGATCAATTAGAGAAAGTGGTAGAATTTGAGGCAAAAAGACAAGATGGATTATTGAAAATTTCTAAAAAGATACAAGAAAAGAAATTTGAGGGTGTTTCAAATGAGGATATTTTTGAAATTACCGAAAAATTAAACCAATGTGATTCAAAAATTATTCAAAAGGCTATAAAAGAAAATTCAATAATCAAAGCGATTAAAGTTAAAAATTTCAAAGGAATGTTTGGTTTTTCACCATATGAAGGAATTAGATTAGGAAAAGAGATTGGTCAATTGGTAAAATATTATGGAATAGGAGGAGTTTTTCATTCCGATGAATTGCCAAATTATGGAATTGAAGAAAAAGAAATTTCAATTGTAAATGATGCACTAAATATTTCTGACAATGATGCATTTTTAATTATTGCCGCTCCAAGTAACAAAATTGATTTTATAATACAATCAATAATTTCAAGAATTGAAAATGCCAAACATGGAATACCAGCAGAAACCAGATTAGCTACCCAGAATGGTGAGACTGTTTTCTTAAGACCAAGACCAGGAGCATCTAGAATGTATCCAGAAACAGATGTTCCACCTATAATAATTTCAGAACTTGAGTTGAATCAAGCAAAAGAAAACATACCCAAAAGTTATGAAGATTCTCTTTTAGAAATTGAAAAGAATTATGGATTGAATAGACAATTGTCTGAGCAGATTTTTGATTCAAAATATTATGATTTATTTGAAAAAATTTCAAAACAAACCAATGTTAATCCAACTTTTATTGCATCACAACTTTGTTCTACAATTACAAATCTAGAAAGAAAGAATCTTGATTCAGATCGTCTTAAATCAGAAGATATCTTGAAATCATTTGAGTTTTTACAAGAAAATAAAATTGCCAAAGAATCCATTGAATTAATCTTTGAGAGCATAATGTCTGGAAAATCAAAATCAATTAGTGAAGCAATTGAAGAATCTTCTGTTAAATCAATATCTGATGAAGAATTAGAGGAAAAAATACTCAAAATCATCAATGATAACTCATCAATAATTCAAAATCAAAGAGATAGGGCAATTGGTCCTTTAATGGGAATTGTCATGAAAGAATTAAGAGGAAAAGCAAGTGGAGAGAAAATCAATAATCTACTAGCAAAACACATTGAACTAAAATTAAAAGAATAATGCGGGAAGTGGGATTTGAACCCACGAACTCCTAAGAGATAAGGATCTGAACCTTACGCCGTTGACCAGGCTGGGCGACTCCCGCAATCAAAATTCAAGAATTCAGAAATAAGTTCTTTATTATAGACATCAAGAATTTAAGACTCATGGAATTCAGAGAAGTGTATTGTAATAATTGCAAAAAGGTTCTGGGTAGATATAATATCAAATTTTATACAGAAGACAAGATTTCTGATTTATTGAAAACTACACATGTTAAACATGTAAGAAATGGACATCAAGTAAGTATTAGAAAATTTCTAAAAAATTAATTTAACTACATCAAATAAATTTGAAATTCTATTGACATTTTTTAGTTGAATATTTTGATTCCATGGTTGATTATAAAGTAAGAATTTTTTATTTTTTAGTGTAAATTTTTCTGCATTTAGTGGAGAATCATCAATAAAAAGATCATAATCTAAATCAGCTTTCATTGTTCCATCAATTACAGAAACATAATTGTCATAAGAAATATTGAAATGATTTAGCCAATTCTTGACAAATGTATCTGTGTATTGTTCTCTTGCAGTAACAATATCTACAGTTGCATTTTGGTTGAGAAGTTTTGTTGATTCTTGTAGATTTTTTTCAGTTGGAGGAATTTCATTCCAATTTTCCCAGCATTTGCTTAATTCGGAATAAAAATCAAATCTATCTATATTGAATTGTTTCCAAAAATCCCAACTTGTTACATCATTTTTTGAGATTTTTGTTCTATTTTGATTGTTTATCTCTATCCAAGATACAATTACATCTGCTAAAACACCATCAACGTCAAGTGCAATTTTCATTATTTTGTTTAATCAGATGAATTTTTAAATTCATCGAGGAGGTTTTTTTGGTGTTTTGATAATTTCTTTGGAATATTTACAACTAACCTAACATATTGATCTCCTCTTCCTCGCGAATTCATTTGAGGAACACCTTTTCCTTTTAATTTGATTATAGTATTTGGTTGAGAACCAGAATCAACCTTAATTTTCTCACTTCCTTCCAGGGTTGGTACAGTTACATCACAACCAAGTGCAGCATCAACCATTGAGATATCTTGATCAAAGAAAATATCTTTTCCATCTCGTTTAAAATCATTATGAGTTTGAACTCTTACTCTTACTATTAGGTCTCCATTATAACCCCCTGAAACCTCATTTCCTTCATCTGGAATTGTGTAATCACCAGATTCGACTCCAGGTGGAATTTCAAAAGTGACATTTTTTACGCCTTTTTTGTGACCATTTCCCTTACATTCATCACAGGGGGTTTCAATGAATGTTCCTTGTCCTCTACATGAGGGACATGGTGCTGCCGTGACAAATGATGCAAATCCCATATTGCGAGTTTGTCTTACTTGACCTTGACCATTGCAACTTGAACAAGTTTTTTTGTTAGTTCCAGGTTTACAACCAGAACCACCACAATTGTTACATTTGATTTGTTTCTGTAATTCTATATCCATTTTTTTTCCATTTAGAACATCTTCCAAAGTTATTGTGGTTTGGTAGAGAATATCGGAACCTCTTTGTTGTCTTGTTGAAAAACCACCACCTCTTCCAAAAATAGATTCAAAAATTGAGTCAAATCCTCCACCCATACCGCCAAATATATCACTAAAGTCGCCTTGTGCTCCACGAAAAATATCCTCACTTGAATATCTTCCATCAACTCCCGCATGACCATGTTGATCATACAGTTGTCTCTTTTGAGAATCTGAAAGTACAGCATATGCCTCTGAAATTTCTTTAAAGTGCTCTCCAGCTTCTGGTGATTGATTTCTATCAGGATGAAATTTTAGAGCTAATTTTCTATATTGTTTTTTTATTTCATCAGAGGAAGAACTTTTGGAAACACCTAGTACTTCATAATAATCACGTTTTGCAGCCATTAAATCATCTTAAATTATAATATTTTTTGAAGAAGATCAATTAGATTTTGTTTCATCGTTAGATGATGAATCAGATTGTTGTCCATCAGCAGATTGTTGTCCATCAGCAGATTGTTGTCCATCAGC
>VMDM01000051.1 GCA_008080815.1 Candidatus Nitrosopumilus sp. | reverse complement strand
AGTGATGGGTGCTGAAATATTTCCACTATATTATCTTCCAGCAGCAGAAGCTACTACTGCAATCGGAAGATACACTATTTTAGAGACAATTAAAAAATGTGAAGAAACTGGGATAGAAGTTCTTTATGGGGATACAGATTCATTATTCATAAAAAATCCAACTCAAGAACAAATTCAAAAAGTAATAGAGCAAGCAAAAAAAGATCACGGTGTTGATTTAGAGATTGATAAAACATACAGGTATTGTGTATTAAGTAATAGAAAGAAAAATTATCTAGGTGTAACAAAACAAGGAAAAGTAGACGTAAAAGGACTAACTGGCAAAAAATCACATACTCCACCATTTATCAAAAATCTCTTTTACGAATTACTAGAAGTATTATCTAAAGTTCAAAATATTGAAGATTTCACTAAAGCAAAAAAAGAGATTTCAGAAAAAATTTCAGAGTGTGGAAAGAAGGTCCAGTCAAAAGATATCCCTCTTAAGGATTTGACTTTTAATGTCATGCTCAGTAAATCACCCTCAGAATATACCAAAACCATTCCTCAACACATCAGAGCAGCAAAATTGTTGGAATCGATTAGAGAATTAAAAAAAGGAGATAGGATATCATACATTAAAACAATTGATAGGGTGGGTGTCAAACCTCTAGAACTTGCAAAAAAAGAAGACATTGATGCATCAAAATATATCGAATTTATGGAATCCACACTAGAACAAATTACATCATCAATGGATTTAGATTTCGATACAATTTTAGGAAAACCAAAACAAACTGGATTAGATGAATTCTTTTGGAATTGATATAAAGAATGGAAATTGATCCTACATTATTAACAATTTTAGGAGTTGCTGCAGGGATTCTAATTCTTTCAGGTTGGGTAGAACAGATAATCAAAGGTTACAAAACCAAGAGTCTAAAAGATGTTTCAAAATTTTTAATGATTTTCATATCTGCAGGTGCAGTACTGTGGTTGATTTATGGATTTATTGTATCAGATGTTTACATTATTGGAACCAACATTGCAGCCATATTTTTGATGATGACCGTTTTGTTGCTGAAAAAAAAATACGATGCATTAAAACACTAGAATCAATCAAGGGTTAAATACAATATACAAAATTTAGAATCAATGTTTGTAATTAATTGTAAAAATTATCAAGAAATATCTGGTGAAAAAATTTTAAAGTTTGTAAAAACAGCAGAAACTGTTTCAAAAAAATATAAAATAAAAATTGTGATATGCCCTCCTCAACATTTGATTGGAAAGGTATCAAGTAAAATTATCGACATATTTGCACAACATGTTGATGACTCTAAGATTGGAAGTACAACAGGTTTCATCATACCAGAATTACTAAAAATTTCAAATGTCAAAGGTTCACTCATTAATCATAGCGAGCACAGAATACCTCCAACTGAGATAAAAAATTTGGTTTTAAAATTAAAAAGTTTGAAGATGACATCAATTGTTTGTGTCAGGGATGTTGCTGAGGCATCAAAATATGCAAAAATTGAGCCTGATTACATTGCAATAGAACCACCAGAATTAATTGGTTCAGGAAAAGCAGTATCTACAGAGCAACCAGAATTAATTACAAAAGCAGTTACTGCAGTCAAAAAACAAAGTAAAAAAACAAAATTACTTTGTGGTGCAGGGATCGTCTCAGGTCAAGATGTATCTAAAGCAAAAGAACTAGGATCAAAAGGAATTCTTGTTGCAAGTGGGATCATCAAATCTAAGGATTGGAATAAAATAATGTCTGAATTTGCAAAATCAATGGTTTAATACCCCCTTTTTTAAAATCCTTAATCGTTAAAAAAAATGAAACAAGTTTATTCTTATGACGAAGGAGATGGAAAAAACAAGAAACTCCTAGGTGGAAAAGGTGCAGGACTCTGCGAAATGACCAGTTTGAAATTACCTGTACCTCCTGGATTTACAATCACTACCGAAGTATGCAAAAAATACTATGAAAATAATAAAAAATTGCCTTCAACTTTAATGGTTGAGGTAAAAAAACACATTGCAAAAATTGAAAAAAAGACTGGAAAAAAATGGAATTCTAATCAAAATCCACTACTTGTTTCAGTAAGATCTGGGGCAGCAATTTCAATGCCAGGAATGATGGATACAATTTTGAATCTTGGATTAAACGACAATACCGTTAAAGGATTATCTGAAAAAAGTAACAATGAAAGATTTGCATGGGACTCTTATCGTAGATTTATTCAATTATTTGGAAAAGTTGTTTTTGGAGTTGAAGATACAAAATTTGACAAGGTTCTAAATGCAGGGAAAGAAAAACAAGGAGTAAGCGAAGATAGTGCATTAAGTGTAGATTCACTAAAATCAATTGTATCTCAATACAAAGAAATTTGTAACAAACATACTGGTAGAAAGTTTCCAACTGACCCTACTGAACAATTAGAGCTTGCAATAAAGGCAGTTTTTGGAAGCTGGATGGGAGAAAGAGCCCAAGTTTATAGAGAGAAAAATAACATTACCAAAGATATTGCAGATGGAACTGCTGTAAATGTAGTATCCATGGCATTTGGAAATATGGGAAATGACAGTGCAACAGGTGTAGTATTTACCCGAAACCCAGGTGACGGTACAAACAAAATCTATGGTGAATATCTAATTAATGCACAAGGTGAAGATGTTGTTGCAGGTGTCAGAACTGGAAAACAAGTTGACGATATGAAAAAGGATCTTCCAGAATCATACAAACAACTAGTAAAAACATGTCAAAAACTTGAAAGACATTACAAAGAACCTCAAGATATAGAATTTACAATTGAACAAGGAACATTTTACTTGCTACAAACAAGAAATGCAAAAATGAATGCCATGGGAATGGTCAAGACCTCTGTAGATATGGTAAAAGAAAAATTAATTGATAAAAACAGAGCAATTACAAGATTACAAGCTGAACAACTAGAACAATTATTACACAAAAGAATTGATCCTAAAGAGATTAAAAATTTCAAACAATTAGCAAAAGGAATTGCAGCATCACCAGGTGCAGCAAGTGGAATGGCAGTATTTGATGTAAAACGTGCAACATCACTTGGTGAAAATGGTAAAAAAGTAATTTTGATTAGAGAAGAAACAAAACCTGAAGATGTTCCAGCATTCTTTGAATCCGTTGGAATTTTAACTAGCAGAGGAGGTAAGACATCACATGCAGCAGTAGTTGCAAGAGGAATGGGAAAACCATGCATTGTAGGTTGTTCAGAATTAAAAATTGATGAAGATGGAGCAAAATGTGTTGTTGGAGACAATACGGTAAAGGAAGGTGATTTCATTACAATTGACGGTAGTTCAGGAATTGTATACATTGGCGATATTCCAACAATTGAACCAAAGATTACCAATGACTTTAAACAAATTCTAGAATGGTCTCAAAAAGCCAAAAAGATTGGAATTAGAGCAAATGCAGATACCCCTGAAGGAGCCAAACTTGCTAGAGAATTTGGAGGAATGGGAATTGGCCTATGTAGAACAGAGAGAATGTTCAACGGAAAAGACAGAATTGGATTATTCGTAGATATGATTATGGCTCAAACAAATGAGGAGCGTGGTCAAGTTCTTAAAAAATTAGGAGAATTACAAAAGAGTGACTTTATTGAAATTCTAAAGGCAATGGAAGGTTACGAAGTAACAATCAGATTACTTGATCCACCATTACATGAGTTCCTTCCAAATCCACAGGAATTAGCAGAAAAGATTCACAAAATGGAATCACAAAATAAAACTAAAGAAGTTGAAGATGCAAAAATTGTACTTAAACGTGCAAGAGAATTAGCAGAAGTCAATCCAATGATGGGACATAGAGGTGTAAGAGTAGGAGTAACATTTCCAGAAATTTATGAGATGCAAATTAGAGCAGTATTTGAAGCTCTAGTTGTATTGACAAAGAAAAAAGTAAAAGCACATCCACAAATTATGATTCCACAAATTAGCAGCATTGCAGAATTAAATCACATCAAGAAAATATACGATAAAATCAAAAAAGAAGTAGAAACTAAAAACAAAATGAAATTAAACATTAACTTTGGAACAATGATTGAAGTTGTAAGAGCAGCATTAACTGCAAATGAATTAGCTACTACTGCAGAGTTCTTTAGTTTTGGAACAAACGATCTTACTCAAGGAACATTTAGTTTTAGTAGAGAGGATGTTGAAGGAAAATTCCTTCCAGAGTATATGGAAAAGGAATTACTTGAAAGAAGTCCATTCCAATCAATTGATGTTAACGGTGTAGGAAGTCTAATGAAAATTGGAATTGCACATGGAAGAGGAGTTAGAAAGAATCTAGAGATAGGAATATGCGGCGAACATGGAGGAGATCCAAATTCCATCAAATTCTGTCACAAAGTTGGATTGAGTTATGTGAGTGCATCACCACATAGAATTCCAATTGCAATAGTTGCCGCAGCTCAAGCAGCAATTGAAAATCCTAAAAGAAAATAAGTATAATTTAATACCAGTTTAGTTCTACTAAATCCATTGCTACCCAATATTGATTCCATTAAACAAATGAGGCTGAAGTTAGGAATTACTCAAAAAAAACTAGCCATAATGACTGGAGTCAGTACTTCAATGATTAATCAAATTGAATCAGGACGTAGTCAACCAAGCTATGAGACAGCAAAAAGGATTTTTGAAAATTTATCAAACCTTGAAAGCAAATCATCATCTCATAAAGCAGGCGATTTTTGTAGCCAAGATATTGTAAAACTAAAACCAACAAACACGTTGCATGATGCAATAAAAAAGATGAGAGAGTTGTCAATCAGTCAAATTCCAGTTTTTGATGGAAAAGAAATTGTTGGCTTAGTTTCAGAAGATGGAATTGTCAAACATCTTGCAGACATTGGAGAAGGAGAATTAAAAAATGCAAAAATTCAAGATATGATGGATCCTGTTCCACCAATTGTAGATTTTGAAACACCTGCAAACGTCCTCGTTCCATTAATTAGATACTCAAAATGTATTTTGGTTACAAAGAGAACAAAAATTGTCGGAATTATCACTGCATCAGATACACTAAAGATGATGGAATAATTACTCACTTGGATGAGAGCAAAGTTCTGCCAATACACCATGCAAAGATTTTGGATGAATGAAAGTTACCTTTGTTCCTGCAGAGCCAGGTCTAATTTGTCCTAAAAATTGAATACCACAACCTTCCATTCTTTCAACTTCTCCTTCTATGTTATTGGTTTCTAATGCCATATGATGTAGTCCTTGACCCTTTTTCTCCAAGAATTTTTTAATAGGACTGTTCTCATTTGTTGGTTGCATTAATTCCACTCGTCCATTTTCAAGATGAATGATTGCAACTTTAACACCTTCAGTCTCTACGGTCTCAAATTCAACAGAATCAACACCTAAAGCCTGTTGATAGATTTTTGCAGATTCTTCAACATCATTTACAGCAATTGCAATATGATCAATCTTCAATTAGAATACCTCCTTTGGACGATATTCACCAAATACCTCTCTAAAGCAGTTACTAATTTCACCTGTTGTAGCCATAGCTTTTGCAGCAGAGATGATGTAAGGCATCAAATTTTCATCAGTATCTGCAGCACTTTGCATAGCAGACAAGGATTTTTCCCATTTTGATTTATCACGGGATGAGCGTAATTCCTTTAATGCTTTCTTTTGTTGAATTTCAATTCTATCATCAATTCTAAGTAAATCAGGTTGTTGTTCCTGCTCAGTATACTTGTTCATACCTACAATTACACGGTCTCCTTCATCAATCTCTTTTTTCAATCTATAGGCATTGGCTCTAATTTCTGATTGGAAAAATCCCTTTTCAATGGCTTTTACTGAACCGCCCATTTTTTGAATTTTTTTCAGATATTTCCAAACACCGTCTTCAATTTGATCACATAGTTCTTCCAAATAATATGAACCTGCTAGTGGATCAGCGGTTTTTGTAATTCCACTTTCATGTGCAACTATCTGTTGTGTTCTTAATGCAATTTTTGCAGATTCTTGTGTTGGTAGTGCTAGTGCTTCATCTCTTGAGTTAGTATGCAAAGATTGAGTTCCTCCTGCAACTGCTGCCATTGTTTGAATTGCAACTCGAACAATGTTGTTATCTGGTTGTTGAGCAGTTAATGATTCACCACTTGTTTGAGTATGGAATTTTAATTGCAAAGAACGTGGGTTTTTTGCATGAAACATTTCTTTGAGAATTTTAGAGTAAACTTTTCTTGCAACTCTGAATTTTGCAACTTCTTCAAAAAATTCAATTGTACAACAAAAGAAGAATGACAAACGTGGTGCAAAGTCATCAATCTTTAATCCTTTATCCAAACATGTTTGAATGTAAGCTATAGCATTAGCAAGAGTAAAAGCAATTTCTTGAGTTGCAGTACATCCGGCTTCTCTCATATGGTATCCAGAAATTGACACAGGGTACCATGAAGGAACTTTTTCGGCACAATAGCCAATCATATCTCCAATTAATCTCATTGATGGTGCCGGAGGATAGATGTATGTGTTTCTTGCAATGTATTCTTTGAGAATATCATTTTGTGTTGTTCCACGTAATTCTTGACTTTTAAATCCTTGAGACTCTCCAACTGCAATGTAATATGCAAGTAAAGTTGATGCAGTAGAGTTGATTGTCATTGATGAACTGACTTTACCTAAAGGAATTCCATCAAATGCAGTCATCATATCTTTAATCGAAGTAATTGATACACCTACTTTTCCAACTTCACCTTCAGCCTGTGGAGAATCAGAATCATATCCAATTTGAGTTGGAAGATCAAAAGCCATGCTGAGACCAGTTTGACCTTTTTCAAGCATGAATTTGAAACGCTCATTTGTTAATTTCGCATCTCCAAATCCAGAATACTGTCTCATGGTCCAAAATCTATCACGGTACATTCCTGGATGGATACCCCTAGTGAACGGATATTTTCCAGCATCTTCAGAAACTTTCTTTTTAGAAGATTTTTGATAGATTCTCTTTACAGGAAAATTTGAATCGGTAAATAGTTTCTTTTCAGGTGTTTTTGTAGATTTTTTTTCTGCCATGATTAATCACTTTAGTAGGGATTTTGTAATTTTATCTCCTGCATCAAATGGGTCTATTCCTTTAGTTTGTAATTTTTTAAGATATTTTGAGAATTGAGTGTCACTAGTTAACATATGATCAATTTTGTCTTGTATGTTATTTAAAACAATATCTTTTAGTTCAGTTTCTAGTCGTTCGGCATCTTTTGTAGGTTTATTTTTCTTTTTTAATGCCATCAATTCTTTGAGTGTCTTTGCAAATTCAACAATACCGGTATTTTTTTTCACAGATGTTTTTAAAATTATTGGATTTCTTTCTGAATCTCCAATAAAGTCTCTGACTGCATCAAATAATTGATTTGTTCCACTTAAATCACTCTTGTTAACGAGATAGATATCACCAATTTCAGTCAAACCAGCTTTAATTGTTTGAATACTATCTCCAGTATGTGGATTAAAAACTACAACAGTGATGTCTGCAATATTTGAAATTTCAACCTCTGTTTGACCAGCACCTACACTCTCAATTATTATGGGATTGAATCCCGCATACTCTAAAATTCTAATACTATTTCTTAGTGAACGAGATACAGCACCTGTTGCACCTCTTGATGCAATACTTCTAATGTACGTTCCAGAATCAGTGGATTCAGTCATTCTTACTCTATCACCCAAAATTGCCCCACCCGTCACATGACTTGTAGGATCAATTGCAAGAACTGCCGGTTTTGTTCCTAGTTTTTTCATTTCAACTGCAGTTCTATTAATTAGAGAACTTTTTCCAGCACCTGCAGGTCCCGTAATCCCAATAACTATAGAGTTACCAGTATCTTTGAAAATTTTTTTAATTAATTTTTTTGATTCAATTTGATTATTTTCAACTATTGTAATGGCTTTTGCAATTGCTCCTCTCTTTCCTTTTTTTAGATCGGGTAGGATATCCATTAATGATTATTTTTTCAACTTCAATAAAATCTTGTTTGTGTACTATCTTGCAAATATGATACTGGGTTTGGGTTCATCCTGATTATGAATTTCAGTTTTTAGTTGAATATGACCAAAATCTTTGTGATCAATCTCTAAAACTATTGGATGAATTGCCCAACCATATTTAGGAGTGTTTTCAAAAGGAACAATTTCTAAAAATTCGCTACCCTCAAATTGTTTTTGAAATGTAGTCTCCATTCCAAGAATTTCCATTACTACATTACTAGAGTTATCAGAGATGTCTTTGAAAGAAATTTCAACATATCCAGAATCATAGTAAGTTGCATCTAGCAAAAATGTTTCTCTAAGGATATTTTTGTCATCATTGCCTGCTCCTCCAAGAAACAAAAATCCAATAACGCTTAATCCAATTAGTGAAACTAGAGGAATAATTTTCCTAGCCATGGTTAAGTGAATTCTTTTCTCATTTGACGCAAAAATTTTGAATGAATTCTAATTCTCTCCAAAGTTTGTACTTGTGTACGTTCAGTTCCAGGAGTAGGATGTTTTTTGAAGAACTGGATTATTTCTTTTTCCATAGAATCGTCTGCAATTTGAGAAATACTTGCAACAATTCGATTAAAGAGTGGATTTCCCATACCAACTTTTTTACTCAGTTTACCCCAATTGGATTTTAGCCATGGCCAAAGAATCTTCTTTCCATAAGGATTTGCAGCAATTCGCATAATAGGTAACTGCATATTTTGAGAGCGAACTAGAGGAGTTTGTGAGAATTTCAAAGTTTTGAGTAATAATTTTTCATTTTTAAAACTGCACATTGCTCCAAGGAATCGTAATTTCTCTTCTGTAGATTTTGCTTTTTTGTATAATGATTCGAATTGATAGTATGTCTTTTCATTTCCAGTCCATGCAACTAGAGAGAAAATCGATTCACTGACATCAGGATGAATTGAGGAAGGTTTTTTCAAATATTCTTTAAATTTTTGATTTGCAATCTCTAAAATTGTCTCATCACCTAATTTTCCTAGTGCATATATTACAAAACCTCTTAGAAATGCATCAGTATGTTGATCACTTTTTTTAGGGGTCCAACCTAAATCAGAATGAATTTTTCTAAAATAGTTAATTGCATATTTTTTAATTTCTCCATGAAAATCTTCAAAAAATGAAATTGATGCCAAAAATCCTAAATTGCTTGCAACATTAGTTTTTGGTAAAAATGAATCCTCATCAATATATGCATCTGTAAAGTCAAGATAATTCTTGATTGAATCATTTCCTGAGACAGATAATGCAAATAAATCATTTTGAATTGCCCATCTATCTACTGATGAAATATCTTTTTGATCAACTAACATCTTCAAATCAAGTAGAATTTCATCATCATATTTTACACGATAGAATCCAGTTCTACCCATATTTGCAACAAAGCCCCTTCCTTTTGGGATTTTAATAGAGTCAGATTTTTTTGTGATTAATTTAGTGGTATGGTTTTTTCCAAGACCAATAGTTAATGGGATTTGCCATAATCCCTTTTTGGATTTTTTATCAGGCTCCATTAGAAATCTGTTCTGAGTCAATTTCAAATTATTTTTGTTTTTAGAAATTTCCAATTGTGGAAAACCAGGTTGTTTTAGCCACGAATTTACCATGGAACTTACAGGCATTTTTGATGCCTTACCAATTGCATTCCATAAATCCTGACCCTGAGCATTTGAGTATTTGAAATCAGAGAGATATTTTTTCAGACCTGTTCTGAAATTCTTTTCTCCGACGTAATTCTCAAGCATTCGTAGTACACATCCACCTTTATCATAAGAAATGGCATCAAAGATTTCTCTAATTTCTGCAGGAGAATTTACAACTACATCAATTGGATGAGTAGTTTTTAGAGAATCCAAACCCATTGCAACATTCATTGCATCTTCAATGAATTGATCCCACAAATTCCATTCAGGATAAAATTTATCAACAAATTTTGTCGCCATAAAAGTTGCAAAACTTTCATTGAGCCACAAGTCATTCCACCATTTCATAGTAACAAGATTTCCAAACCATTGATGAGCAATCTCGTGAGAAATTACTTCAGCAATGAATTGTTTTGTTCTTGTTGAAGATGTTTTAGGATCATATAGTAGAATTGTTTCTCTAAATGTAATTGCGCCCCAATTCTCCATTGCACCTGCTGCAAAATCAGGAATTGCAATTAAATCTAATTTTGGTAATGGGTATTTTATTCCAAAATAATTTTCATAAGAGGATAGAAGTTTTTTTCCTAAATCAAGTGAATATCGTCCTTTTGATTTATTCCCTTTAGTTGTGACAACTCTAATTTTGATTTTTCCAGATTTTCCTTCAAGATATTCAAATTCTCCCACTCCAAGATAAATCAAATAAGTAGACATGATTGGAGTTTTTGCAAATTTATAGAGAGTTTTGTTCTTTAGTTTCTTTTTTGATTGAACTGGCATATTTGAGATGGCAGTGAACTTATTTTCAGCAATAATTGAAATCTCAAATGTAGCTTTTGCAGAAGGTTGGTCCCAACATGGAAATGCACGTCTTGCGTCTGCAGCCTCAAATTGTGTTGTTGCAAGATATTTTGTGGTATTTCCCTGTTTGTATTGACTGCGATAAAATCCTAGTAATCTATCATTGAGAGTTCCTTGAAAGGACATCTCTATTGAAATTTCACCTTTGATTTTTTTTGCTAGTTTGATGGACAGGGTTTCATTTTTTTCATCAATTTTAAATGAAGAGTTGATTTTTGATTCTTGAAAATTAACTAGAATTGATTTAATCTTGATTTCAGCGCAATCCATTACTATCTGAGATGTGGGTTTTTTGCAAACAACTGTAACAATTTCATGACCAGAAAAAACAAATTTCTTAAAGTCAGGTTCAAATGTTAATTGATAGTTTTTTGGATAAATGTCCACAATCACCTAATTTTCTCACGCTTTATGTAGATTTTCTATATTATTTGCTAACAGAAATTCAAATAAAGCATTTAAAATATCCAAAATTAGTAGATTAATCATGAAACAAAAGACTGCTTCAAGAAATATCAAAATCCTCGTTGCTAAATTAGGATTAGACGGTCATGACAGAGGCGCACTAGTCTTATGTCGTGCATTTAGAGATGCAGGAATGGAAGTAATCTATTCAGGATTGTTTGCAACTCCTGAAAGAGTAGCACAGATTGCCGAAGATGAAGATGTTGATGCAATTGCAATGAGTTTACTTAATGGTGCCCATGGAACATTATTTCCAAGAGTAGTCAAGGAATTAAAGAAGAAGAAAATAAACGATGTTCTAGTTGTTGGAGGAGGAGTTATTCCAGAAATTGATCATAAAGCATTAATCAAATCTGGTGTTGACCACGTATTTGGTCCTGGAACTTCATTGCCTACAATAATTGAGCACATCAATCAGGGCGTATCTAAATTAAGAAAAATATAGAAAAAAAGAATTATTCTGTGGAATCAGGCCACATCATTTTTCTCATTTGCTTACCAACTTTTTCAATTTGGTGTTCATCGTATTGTTTCATGTATTTGTCAAATGCGTCTTTACCATTCTTTTGATACTCTGAAATCCATTCATTGTTGAATGTTCCATCTTGAATCATAGTGAGAACTTTTTTCATGTTTGCTTTACTTGCAGAGTCCATAACCATTGGACCTCTAGTCAAACCACCGTATCTTGCAGTTTCACTAACACGTCTCCACATTCCATTGATTCCGTATCTTTGAATCATATCGACAATCAACTTTAGCTCATGTAGAACTTCAAAGTATGCAATCTCTGGTTGATATCCAGCTTCGACTAGTGTTTCAAATGCATTTGTAACCATTGATGCAGCTCCTCCACACAAGTCAGCTTGTTCACCAAACCAATCAGTTTCTACTTCTTCTTTAAAAGTAGTCTGAATCAGTCCAGCTCTTGCACTACCGATTGCTTTTGCAATTCCCAAAGTTCTATCCCATGCAGTTCCAGTGAAATCTTGTTCTACTGCAACAATTGATGGAGTGCCAAAGTTATCAAGATATGTCTCTCTAACTTTAGAACCTGGTCCTTTTGGTGCAACCATAATCAAATCTACATTTGATGGAGCTTCAATCCATTTCCAATAGATTGCAGCTGAATGAGAAAATGACAAAGCTTTTCCTTCAGAAAGGTTTGGTCCGATTTCTTCTTTGAAAATTTGTCCTTGAATCATGTCAGGAATCAATATGTGAATGATGTCAGCTTGTTTTGTTGCATCTGCAACGGACATTACTTTGTGACCATCAGAGACTGCTTTACTCCAGCTCTTGCCACCTTCTTTTAGACCAATGATAACATTTAGTCCAGAATCTTTCATGTTGTTTGCTTGAGCATCACCTTGAATTCCATAACCAATAACTGCGATTGTTTGATTCTTTATTGGTTCAAGACTGATATCGGCATCTTTCCATGTTTTTGCCATTAATTTTGAGGTTTTTTATGCAAATATTAACTATCAACAGAAATTCTCAGATATCAAAAATTTTCTCACAGTTTCTACATTTTACAGTGACTTTTTCTGAAGGAATACGAGTAAAACGCTTTGAGCCACAATCAGGACATATTGGGCATGCACGAACCGGTTCCATACAATTTTTTTAAAATTTCTTGAATTTAGATATTATCTATACTATGGAACCACTGCCAAGAATCCTAATAGTTGTAGATTCTGGTTTTAAAATTACAGCAATCTGACCTTTTTTGACTGCAATTGGCTTTTCAAAAGATAATTTTACAGGGGCAATTGATGAGAATTTTGCAGCTTTGATTTGCAATCCAACGCTTACAAGACACCCTTGACCTTCAGAAATATCGCCCTTGAAGAATTGATTTTTTTGAAAATTCAATTCAATTTCATTTTTGATATCAAGATTTCCTTCTGTTGTAATTACATCACCACGTCCAACTTCATCAGGTTTTGGACCTTTAACAGCTAAACCCACTCTAGCAGGACATATAGATTCTGAAACAGGATCATCATGCATTTGAATGGATTTAATCAAGACATCTAGTCCTGCAGGATACAATTTCAAATTATCATATTGTTTTACTGTTCCAACTGTAACTTTTCCTAAAATTACTGTTCCAACTCCTTTGACATCAAAGCAGTGATCAACTACCATCTCAGTGTTTCCCTCAATGGTCTGAGGTTCAATTTTGTCCATCTCTTCTTTGATTTTATCATGTTCCACTATGAGATATTTTTCTACAACTGTACCTTTGATCATCATTTGTAATTTTGATTCATCTACATCATAAGTATGAGATAAAATTCCCTTTTCTTTTTTTAGGGAATCAAGAGCAACAATTTGCTCACCAGTAAATTTGTCTAATTTATCTACATGAAAAATGACAAATTCTGCCAAGTTTATTGCCTGAAATAATGGTTGAATCTTTTCAGGAAATCCTTTTGGAGTAATCCAGGTTTTGATAATGTCAGAATCTTTTCTATCATAAAGACAGATATCAGTCTCTGTTCCTTTCTTTCCAAATTCTGAAGCAGTCTCTTGTCTTCCCAAAACTACAAAATTTATTGATTTTACCACAAAGGACAGACAAAATTAGGCACTAAAAACCAATCTACGGAAAGGAATTCAGAACTACAGCATAACTTGCAAATCGGTGATTTTTTGGTTTGACTAGTTTTTGTTTGTATTTTGGAATTGGTTTTCCAACCGCACCGTTTAGACCAAGTGGACCTAAAACATACTTGTTTCCATCAGCCCACTTTAGTACCTCATCTGATGGAGCATAGTGATTTACAATTTTTTTATTTACTGTGAATTGAATAATTTTTCCATATTTTTTAGATGATGGAACATCTTCAGTAATTGATGCACCAAAGAGGTATGCTGCTTCTACTATTCCCTTATTTTCTTGTTTTTTTGCAAGGTATTCCAACGTACTGAGAATTACTTGAGACCCCAAAGAGTGTCCCATTAATCGGATTTTTGTATCAGGACTAGAATTTTTAAAATCCTCAATGAATCGTCCTAGATTTTTTCCATTTTTTTTGGCAATAATGATTCCAACTTTTAGTGCGTGTTTTGCATGTTTTATTAGATGAGCACCAGTAGTGTTTGAATCATAACTAAACCCAATTACATTATGTGAATATCCTAATTTTTTTAATCTGTTTTTAGCAATTACTGCTTTTTGTACAGCTCCTGCATTATCATTTCTCAAACCATGAATCATAATTGTAAGTTCTTTGGAGTTTTGAAATTTTGAAAATTGGTTTTTAGGATATAGATAGTATTTGTTATTCTTAATGGTCTTGCCAGAACTCAGATCATAGTAACCTCTCGTTGAAATTCGTGGAGTAATCATGATTCAGACGGACCTAGTTGTTTTTTGTAGTTTTCAATATCAGCAGGTTCAACTCTGGAAAATAAAGGAGTGGGTTCACCTAAAGAATGACCAGAATTAATTTCAATATTTGACATTTCATTCCATTTGTGGTCTGTAACTTTACCATCTAGTCCCAATTGAGTCCAGATTTTTTGAGAAGCTTGAGGCAAGAATGGATAAACAGCAATAGCAATACTTCGAACTGCATTTACAGACAAGTAAACGCAATTTGATGTTCCTGGACCTTTCTTCCAAGGTTCTTTATGTTGGAAATATTGGTTAAAGAAAGAGGAAAATTCCATTACTTTTTTCAAAGCCCTATCAAGGTGATTTTGCTCCATTAAAGAGGATAATTCAGAAGATAGTTTCTCTATCTTTTCTTTTGCTTCATTATCTTTTTCATCAAAATTCTCCAATTCGGGAATCTTGCCATCAAATGCCTTTTTTGTAAATCCTAATGCACGATTCACCAAATTACCAAGATTCCCTATAAGTTCAGAGTTGATTCTTACTGTGAAATCATCCCAGTCAAAATTAAGATCGTCTTGAGAATATGGATTTATTGAAACAAGATAATATCTCAAATAGTCAGACGGATAGTATTGCAAAAATTGTTTTAATCCAATGTACCAATTTCGACTCTTTGAGATTTTCTTTGATTGTAAAGTAAGGTGTCCCCTTGTAGGAATGTAATCAGGTAATTTGTATTCAGAATTTATTCCCAATCTCATTGCAGGCAAAAACAGATAGTGATGATATACAATGTCTTTGCCAATAAAGTGATAAATGTCTGCAGAATTCCAAAACTCTTTTCCATCAATTCCTTTATCATTTAGGAATTTGATTGCAGTTGAAATGTATGCCAAGTGATTATCAAACCAGCCATAAAAGACCTTGTCTTTTGCATTATCTAATGGGACAGGAACACCCCAAGAAATATCTCGAGTTATATCCCAATCAATTAGTCCGGATTTAATCCAATTTTGAACATATTTTTTGACATCCTTTTGCAAGTGTTCATTATTTTCAAGCCATTCATAGAGGGAATCTCCAAAATTCTTTAATCTAAAAAAATAATGAGTTGTTTTTTCTTTTGTTGGAGGTTGTCCGCAAATTGAGCATTTTGGATTTGTAATTTCTTCTGGAACCCTACCACAACTCTCACACAAATCAGAGTATTGGTCTTCAGCTTTGCAGTATGGACAGATTCCCTTGACATATCTATCTGGCAAGAATTTTTTGTCATTGCT
>VMDM01000018.1 GCA_008080815.1 Candidatus Nitrosopumilus sp. | reverse complement strand
CAAGTATTGCTTTTAGAGAACCATTATTTTGCCATTCTTCTTTTTTTAGAGAACCAACAGATTTCAAAACTGCATATGATTGTGATGCATATTGAGCAGGAACTGTAATTTCAAGTTGGAAATTTTCTGATTTTAATGCAATAATTGAGCGAAGTTTTTCAACAATATCTTTGACTTGCTCTTCAACATGTTTTTGGGGATCAATAGAGATTCTTCCATCTTTCATAGCTTGTTCAATTCTAAGTGGAGGGTGTGGTAAGTGTGTCTTTGGATCAACGTAAGTCTTTGCAATGAATTGAATAATTTGCTTTTTCTTATCTTCAACCATTTTTCTTCTTTGGTCGGTTGTGAGATTCAATTCACCTTTTTGCATTATGATGGTTGCAATTTCTGTTAGGTCTTCAGTTTTGAATGCCTTTAGTAATTTTTCAGAGGAGGGTTTAGTTCCTTTTCCTGAATCAGTATAGATATCTTCAGAAACCAGGATTGCAGAAATGTCATTTTTTTTCCCCATCTTAAAATCCAATGCAGGATCAGGTTTTACCAAGATTTCAAATTTTTCACCTTCATAGGAAAATCTTGCCACGGTTACTTCAGCCATTTCTAAAAATCTTAATCATTTTTGGTATTTATCCTTACATAAAACTAGCTAGATTTTTATGTGGACTTTGAAGATTTCATTCAAGATTTGTCATCATTAGAAGTTATTAGTAAAGATAATCAAAAAATTTCATTAAAGCTTAAAGGCGTACCTTTACAATACGCAAATGCATTAAGACGAGTTTGCCTAAACGGTGTTCCGGTTTTTGCAATTGACACAGTAGACATTATTGAAAATTCTTCAGTTTTACCAGATGAAGGTTTGGCACACAGATTAGGTTTGATTCCAATTAAAACAGACTTGAGTAGATTTAATGAACCATCAAAATGTGACTGTCATAGTGAATCTGGATGCTCTAATTGTAAAGTAATGTTGGTTTTAGATTCAGGAGATTCTGATGTTACTAGAACAATTCTTTCAGAAGAATTATCTTCAGAAGATGAATCAATATCTCCAATTTCTACAAAGATTCCAATTGTTGAACTTGCACCAGGTCAAAGAGTTAAAGTCGAATGTTATGCACGATTAGGTAGAGGTACAGAACACGCAAAATGGAATTCAGCAAATACTTCAATTTTAACTGAAACAGACAAAGAAGATGAGAGAATACTTACAATTGAATCAACTGGAGCATTGGATCCAAAGCAGATCGTGTTATCAGGAGTTGAAGAAGTAGGTAATAGAATTGCTCAATTTAAAGAAGCAATCAATCAGATTAACGAATAGAAGCATATACGTTATATTTGGGTTTTAAACCGCATTATTCACATGACTAGCCAAGTTGTAATTCAGATGGCAAAAGAATTGAAAAGCGCCTCTGCCAAGAATGATGCTCCAATTTGGGCAAAATTAGCAGAATATGCACTCAAGCCATCTATTGCTAGAAGAGACATCAATTTGAAACGAATAGATCAACTTACAAAAGATAATGACATTGTTGTTTTTCCAGGCAAAGTTCTTGGAACAGGAACAGTATCTCATAAAATTACATTATGTCCATTTTCAATCTCAAATTCAGCAGCAACTAAAATTTTAGAAAATGGTGGAAAAATTGTTAGTTTTTCAGAATTAATTAAAAATAATCCAACAGGTAAAGGAGTTGTATTACTTGGTTAAAGAAGAAGCTCCAGTCCAAACTGATAGACCAATTGTTGTAGATGCAACTGACCATATTGCAGGTAGACTTTCATCACATGTGGCAAAATTACTTTTGAAAGGAAATAGAGTTTCAGTTGTGAATTGTGAAAAAATCATGTACAGTGGAAATAGAACTAATTTGATTAAAGAGTACAGAGTATTTCTAGATGTAAACAGTGTAATCAATCCAAAACATACACCAGTTCACCCAAGAAGACCAGATACAGTTATTTCAAAAATGATACGTGGAATGATGCCTTATGGTTCAAAACCATCAGGAGTAGCAGCTCATAAAAGATTAAGAGCATATATCGGTTCTCCTAAAGAATTAAAATCAATGGAAAAAGTTCAATTTGAAAATGCTAAAATTAGAAAATCTGCATCAAATTATACATCAATGGCAGAATTATGTAGAGTAATTGGGTGGACTGAATGACAACACCAAAAACTGAAATTTATTTTGCAACAAGAAAGACAGCTAGTGCACATGTCTACATTACAAAAGGTCAGGGTAAAGTAAGAATTAACAATGTTCCAGTTGAAATGATTCCACAAGAAACTGCTAGAGAAGTAATTTTGGCACCATTAGAAATTACAGGTGATTTAAGAGAAAAGATTGACATCTCAGTAAGAGTTAGAGGTGGTGGATTTATGGGTCAAGCAAGTGCTGCTGCAACAGGAATTTCTAGAGCATTAACTGGATGGACAAAATCTAAAAAAGAACCTAAAGAACACCCATTCCCAAAATCAACAAGAGAGGACTTGAGAAAAAGAATTACAGATTTTGATAAATATTTGATTAGTGGTGACGCTAGAAGAAAGGAACCAAAGAAATTTGGCGGACCTGGCGCTAGAAGAAGAAAACAAAAATCATACCGTTAGACTGTGAAAGTAATTATTTTAGCAGGTGGCAAAGGTACAAGAGGTAAACCATATACAGAATTTTTTCCCAAGGCGATGACACCCATCAAGGGAAAACCAGCTTTAGAATACATAATAAAATATCTACAAAAATTCGCAATCATTGATGAGATAATAATTTTGACAGATTTGAAGGGATTAGGTGGTCAAATAAAAAATTACTTTGAAAATTTTAAAAAAATATCTTTCGTTCAAGATTCTGGAAAGGGTACTGGGGGGGATCTATTACATATTGAAAAAGCACTCAGTGGAGAAACAGAATTCATGTTATGGTTCTCAGATAACTTGTGTGCAATCAATGTTAAAGAAATGAGAGACAATTTCAGAAAATCAAATTCCATAGCAGAAATTGCAACTAGAAGTAAACGAAAAGAAGAAACAGGTTTCGCCGTTGTAGAAAATGGAATCATAAAAGAGTTTAGAGAAAAACCAGAAATAAAATTACCTTTAGAAGAATGTTTGGGAGTTTACATTTTGAGTAATGAAATTTTTAAAATAATTGGAAAAAAAATAATGAAAAAGCAAATTAATCTATCTTATGATATTTTACAACCACTATCAAAAAAAGGAAATGTTAGTGCTTACAATATCGGAGATAAGCAATGGTTAGATGTGGAATCGCCCGTAATTGTTGAAAGAAATGAAAAAACAGTTTTAGATATTATAAAACAGATGGGATTTTAGAGTTTTTTTCAAATTCAGAAATTTTTTCCTCATAATGATTTGTTTGTGCAATATCATCTAATCCTTCCAACAAAATCTTTTTCTTATGAGGATCAATGTTAAAGGAAACTAGTTCATCATTAAATTTGATAGTCTGATTTTCAAGGTCTACTTCAACATTAGTTGATACAGATTGGAGTTTTTCCACCATTGATTGTTCAAGAGAGATTGGCAATATTCCATTTTTAAAACAATTACTGAAGAAAATATCTGCAAAAGAGGGAGCAATAATCACTTTAAAACCATAATCTTGCAATGCCCATACAGCATGTTCACGAGAAGACCCACATCCAAAATTATCACCTGCAACAAGAATTTCAGAATTAGAATATTTGCTGTCATTTAAAACAAAATCAGGTTTTAATTGTTCATTCTCATCATATCTCCAATTAAAAAATAAAAATTTTCCAAATCCAGATTTTTGAATTAATTTTAAAAATTGTTTTGGAATGATTTGATCTGTATCAACATTGACTTTATCCAGAGGAGTGATGATGCTGACAGTTTTAACAAATGGTTTCATTTTAATTCAAACTCAGTTTTCTTACATCAACAAAATGACCATAAATGGCAGCTGCTGCAGCCATTACTGGACTAACAAGATGAGTTCTCCCACCATTTCCTTGTCGTCCCTCAAAGTTACGATTAGATGTACTTGCGCATCTTTCACCAGGAGATAAGATGTCAGGATTCATTCCCAAACACATACTACAACCGGCTTCACGCCATTCAAAGTTTGCATCAATGAAAATTTTATCCAATCCGAGTTCTTCTGCTTGTTTCTTTACAAGTTGTGAACCAGGAACAACCATTGCTCGTACATTTTGTGAAACTTTATTTCCTTTAACTACTTTGGATGCTTCAATCAAGTCTTCTAATCTGGCATTAGTACATGACCCGATGAAGACTCGGTCAATTTTGATTTCTTGAATAGGAGTTCCAGATTCAAGATCCATGTATTCAAGTGCTTTTTCAGCACCCTTTTTTTGATTTGCATCGCCTTTAGAAAAATCATCAGGGGATGGAACATTTTCAGTTACATCACAAGTCATTCCAGGATTTGTTCCCCAACTAACTTGAGGAGCAATTTCATTTGCTTTCAAAATGAATTGTTTTGAAAATTTGGAATCAGTATCTGTTTTAAGATCATCTTTCCAAAAATCAACAAGAGATTCAAAATTCTTTGGAGTGTATTCACGATTTCGAAGATATTCAAATGTCTTTTCATCAGGAGCAATTAATCCTGCCCTTGCTCCTGCCTCAATAGACATGTTACAAATTGTCATTCTTTGCTCCATTGACAAGTCGGAAATTCCTTCTCCACGATACTCTATTACAGTACCAGTTCCACCACCAGTTCCAATATGTTTGATTATTGAAAGAATGATATCTTTGGCAGTTACTGCAAAAGGATTTGCTCTTTTGCCTTCAACTCTAATTTCAAAAGATTTTGGTTGTTGTAACCATAAAGTTTGAGTGGCCAAAACATGTTCAACTTCACTAGTTCCTATTCCAAATGCTAATGCACCAAAAGCTCCATGAGTTGATGTATGACTATCTCCACATACAATAGTAGTACCAGGTAATGTGATTCCCAATTGAGGACCAATTACATGAACAATTCCTTGATTAGGACTATCCATGCCAAATAATTTTATTCCAAAGTCGTTACAATTTTTTTCCAGAGTTTTGATTTGAATTGCCGAAGTCTCATCTAAAATGGGTAGTTTTCTGTCATTAGTAGGAACGTTATGATCCATTGTGGCAATAGTAAGATCAGGTCGTCTGACTTTTCTATTGTTCATTCGTAATCCTTCAAAAGCTTGAGGAGAAGTAACTTCATGAATTAGGTGACGATCAATGTACAACAATGAGGGAGAGGAATGGTTTTCAACAACAGTATGTGAATCCCAAATTTTTTCAAATAGTGTTTTTCCCATTTTAGATCTTATGGTTTATAATTAAACAATCCACCAGCGTCGATTATTTTTCCAATGATGTCTGAAAAGGGTTTCATTGAATATGTTTGATTTTTTGTAAGATTTGTAATTTGATTTTTTGATATATCAATATCTATTTCATCGCCATCAGCGATTCCATTGTAAGCATCTTCTTCAATTTCAATAGGTAACAAAAATGCGCCATCAACTGAATTTCTGTAAAAAATTCTTGCAAATGATAATGCCAAAACAGCTTTGATTCCAGAATGAGATAATGCAATTGGAGCATGTTCACGAGAAGAACCACAGCCAAAATTTTTTCCAGATAGAATAAAATCCCCTTCTTTCACTTTTTTATGAAAATCAGGATCTAATCCCTCCATTGCATGTGTTGCTAATTCAGCATAATCATGAACTTTGAGATATTGGCCTGGAATAATGACATCAGTGTCAATATTATCACGTTGGTATTTGATGATATTTCCTTTCATTGTAAATCCCTTGGATCAGTAATCTTTCCTGTAATTGCAGATGCAGCTGCAACCATAGGTGATGAAAGGTAAGTTTGAGAATCAACATGACCCATCCTTCCAGGAAAGTTTCTATTTGTTGTACTAATGCAGATTTCATCTTTTGCTAAAACTCCCATGTGTGCACCACAACATGCCCCACAAGTTGGAGGTCCTACAGTAACTCCAGAATCAAGGAAGATAGACAATAATCCATTTTCCATTGCACGTTTGTAAATTGAAATTGATGCAGGTAAAATTTCTGTTCTAATTTTCACCTTATGTCCTTTGAGGATTTTAGCAGCAGCTTCAAGATCCTCATATTTTGCACCAGTACAAGAACCAATGTATGATTTATCTAATTCAACTGAAGGAGCTTCTCTCACAACAGATATGTTTTCAGGGGAAAATGGTTTTGCAACTAATGGTTCCATTTCAGATGCCTCGTATTCATAGACATTTGCATACTGTGCATCATTATCTCCTTTGAAAATTTGTGCGTTTGAAGCACCACGACTTTTAAGATAATCAACAACTTTTTGATCTGCTTCTACAATTCCATTTTTTGCACCAGCTTCAGTTGTCATATTACATAAAGTCAATCGACTTTCTACAGACATTGCATCTATTCCAGTACCACCAAACTGCATAGTGCGATAATTTCCACCATCAGTTCCAATATCACCAATGATTTTTAAAATAAGATCTTTTGCCATTACATGTTCAGGAAGTTTTCCATTTAATTTGAAAAAATCAGTTTCAGGAACTTTAAACCAAATTTTTCCATTAAGAAGAACATATGCAATATCAGTATGTCCTAGACCACATGCAAATGCGCCTAATGCACCAGTAGTATTTGTGTGAGAATCTCCACCAACATAAACATCTCCAGGCATTACTAGAGCCTCTTCATGAGATAAAGTATGACAGATACCGTATTGACCCATACCGTATTTGAAATGTTTCTCAATTCCATAATTTTTTGTAAAGTTAGATAATTTTACAATATTTTCAGCAGAAATTTTTTCAGCTGATGGAACAAAATGATCTTCTGCAACCCAAACTTTTGTTGGATCCCATAATTTACTAACATCTACGCCTTTATTTTTTAATTTATCAAATACTTTGAGAACACCAGGTCCAGAGACATCATGCACCATTACTTTGTCTACATTTGCAAAAATTACATCATCTGGAGATACACTTGATTTTCCAGATGCGCGTGCAAGAATTTTTTCAACAATATTCATATCCAAAAAAGGTTTGAATAGAGATTAAAAGGTTTTCAGAATAAATAGAGATAAGACGAAATTATAACATGACACTAAAGGTAATTCCAATCAAATCTGATAGAATGTTTGCAGGATTTGAAATTTATCAGCAATTGCTAAAATCTGTTTTTCAGAATCAAGAGGAATTAAAAGAAGGAGACATTATTGTAATTTCAACCAAATTTGTTTCATTTTCACAGAAAAGAATTTTAGAATTATCCAAAATTAAAATCTCTGAAAAAGCTGAAAGTATTTCAAAAAAATTCCAAATTAATCAACAAATTGCTGAAGTAGTAATTAGAGAATCAGATAAGATATTTGGTGGAATCAACGGATTCTTAATTACATCATCAAATAACATAATGGCACCAAATGCAGGAATAGACAAATCTAATGCAAAGAAAGGAGAGATTATCCTATATCCTGAAAACCCATATCTTATTGCAGAACAAATTAAAAGAAAAATTTTCTTGGAAAAATCAATTCATGTTGGAATTATTCTAGTAGATAGTCGACTTATGCCAATGAGAGTAGGAACTGTAGGTGTTGCAATTTCATGTGCAGGAATTGAACCAGTTTTAGATATGAGGGCAAAAAAAGATCTAGATGGGAATCCGCTTAAGGTTACTTTTCAAGCAATTGCAGATAATCTTGCATCAATTGCCAATCTAAAGATGGGTGAAGGAAATCAATCAAAACCATTTGCAATTATTAGAGATTCAGAGGTCCCTATGACAAATAGAGAAATCTATTCAAATGAAATGACAATCTCTCCAGAATTGTGTGTATACGTAAGGGGTTTAGGGAATAAACATGAAAATTAGACCTCGTTTAAATAGAGGATTTTGAGAATTTTTTTATTGGAATATCTTACAACATATCCAAAAACAATATCATTTCTTGATGGATTAAAACATAAAATTAATGTAGATAGTAAAGAAGGAGTAGAACAATTACATGTTGTAGTTAAGAAAAATTTTGAAGATTTGATGAAAATTTTTTCAGAAGAAGGATTTACTAAAGTAAAATTTGAACACAAACAACCTGATCAAATTGGTAATGGATTAAATCTGAAATTAAAAAAACCCTGGGAGATGCATGTTAGAATGGTTGATTTGAAAAAGGGATTGATTGGAATTCATGCTGAAGTTGAAGTTTCAAGAGATTATCTTCAACATTTATTCTCACAAAGAACACCCGTGGTTTATGAAGTAGAAGAAATTTTGAAAAAATATCAAATCGAATATACTTTGTGGCACGATAAAGTTAAGAAAAGTGTTTCTTCGATTGTTGATAATTACAAAGTAAAATTAGATAATCCAGCATTACCAGTATTTGCTTGGAAACCAATGCTATTTGTCATTGGAACCATAGGTGCATTTTATGCATGGAAGTATTTTGATACTATTTTTTAATTAAACACCTAATGACTCTGCTTTAGTGAGTTCTAAGAATACCTTATCACCAACTGATAAGCTTAATTCTTTGTATTCGTGCATTTCCAACTTCAATTGAGTTACTCCAGATTGCATTCCCATTCCACCCATTCCTGAAAGCATTTTGTTGAGGTCTTTCATCATGTCATTCATGTTTGAGAATCCCATAACTTTTGGACTTCCAAATGGAGATTGTGGGTTTTGAGTACCTTCCTTAAGATCTTTAATTGACGTTAATGAGACTACTACATATGGAGCCCCATCAGGTGCAGAATCGATGCTTTTGATGACAAATTCTCGTTTCATGATTCACAGATTATCCAATCTAATTTTAATTTTGAGGTAGATTATCTTAGAACATCTAACCTTTAATTAGAAAATTAAATGAATGGTTTTATGAGTGAAAATCTAAAAACTACGCTCAAATATTACGGAATATCTCCTTGGGAAATAGAAGTATTGTATGGGTTTTTGAATTCACATTTTTCAATTATTCAAGAGGAAATAGAAGTCAATGATGATAATTATGTAAGCTTTCTTGATTTTGAAATACCATTACCATTTAATGACGAATTCTTTCAATGGTTTGATTTTAGAAGATGGGAAAAAGTAAAAGCAGTTTTCAAAGAAATGAAACGTAGAAGAGGTTCAGGAAACGCAATTAAAATAAATATTAAATTTGTTGGAATCCCTACAATTGGATTTTCTGTAGATATTGAAGAAAAGCAGTTCTTTGATAATGCAATTGAAAAAATTGATACTGTTTTAGAATTACTACCATATCACTTGGACCCAGGCAAAATCCCTGCAGAAATTAAAGAAGTGTTTTACAAATTTGATTCAAAATCAGTTAGGTGGAGATTAGACAAGGCAAAATCAACAGATAAAGAATTTCTTTTTGCAGGAGATTCTTGGAAAGAGTCTATTTGAGATCTTTTTGAAGCGGTTCTAATAAACTGTGTAATTCTTTGTATTTAGATTCTAAAAATTCTAAAGCATCGTCAAGTTTTTTTGATTTTCCGTATTTGAATCGAATTAATTCTCGATGATGCCAGAAAGTTTTATTTTCATCAACAGAAATGGTAGTAAAATAATCTGTACCCTTCAACGAGTCAGGAATTTTAAAATCATATGGAAAAATCATATCTACAATAAACCATTCATCTCCATCTGGATAATCACTTCCAGTTTCAACATCAAAAAAGATGTGCAATAAATCAGATTGCATTAATCCGTCTTCAGTTATTTGTGGATGTCTAAATGAAGATTTTTTGAAATCTAGATTAACCAGTTTAGGTTCAAAAAACCCTTTGATAATAGATTTTCTAAAAATTGTGTTTGCTTCGTTAATGTTCATTTTACTTATGGGTTAGAAAATCTGCTCTATAACCTATTTGGTTTTCATACTTTAAGGGAATCTAAAATTTTAGAAATATCAGTATTTGAAATTCCATTCTTAGAAATTTTTTGTTTTGCAGGAGGATTTTCAAGATAGTTGGACACGTTACCTACCAATCTTTCAGAATAGGGAGAGATTGAATCATTTTTGTAAAAAACTCCTGTAGGAATTTTGTCACCCCATTCCAGGGATTTAGTCAAGGATTGTGAAATTTTTTGATTAATTTCGTCCTCAGTGGAATTGTGTACAACAGGATCATAATCAGTATCTTCCAATTTGTAAATTCTTGAATGTCTTTTTTGAGATTCTTCCATCAAATCAGAACCTGCATACCAATCTCTAGTATTGATATCATTGTAAGTCGGACATGGTTGTAATACATCTAAAAATGATAATCCATTATGATTTACAGCTTGAACTATTAGATCTTTAAGATGTCTTACATCATAAGAATATCCACGTGCAACAAATGTGAATCCACTTGTAACTGCCAAACCAATAGGATTGACATTGTAATTAGTATTGGGTGTAGGTAATGATTTTGTTTTCTCACCTAACTTTAGTGTAGGTGAAGCTTGTCCTTTTGTTAATCCATAAACGCCATTATCAAAAACAATGTAAGTCATATTGATATTTCTTCTTCCCGCAGCTACAAAGTGACCAGCGCCAATTCCTAATCCATCTCCGTCACCACCAACTGCAACAACAGTTAATTCAGGATTTGCAATTTTTGCACCTTGAGCAAATGTTAAAACTCGTCCATGTAATGTGTGGACACCATAAGTGTTAATGAAGTGAGAAGTTTTTCCTGAACAGCCAATTCCAGAAAAAATTACGGTCTTGTCTCTTTGAACTCCCATTTCAGCCAATGCCATTTGAATGGCATTTACAATCCCAAAATCACCGCATCCGGGACACCAGTCATTGTGGACATTTGTTTTGTAATCAGCTAATTTAAGCGCCATGACTTAGTACCTCACGTTTGTTGGCTTTGTTTTGAATAATTTTTTTAAGTGCATCATATACTTCACTACTAGTCATAGATCTGCCAGTATATTTTAAGATAGAATAATCAATATCTCGTAAAACATTCTGTTTGAATAATTTTCCTAGTTGCCCTGAATGATTTGCTTCAATGTCAATAATGTATTTAGAATTTTTGATTAGGGATTTAACATATTCTGTTGGGAAGGGGTGCAATAGTTTGATTTGTATGAAGCCTATTGAAATTCCTTCATCTTTTAATTTTTTAATTGCATCAATAATTGGTCCCTTTGATGAACCCCAGGAAATTATTGTATATTCACTTTCTCCAAAAGAAATTGCTTTTTCATCATCAGGGATTTCTTTTAAGATTAAGTCTAAACGAGACATTCGTTTATCCATCATTTTAATTCTCAAAACAGGATCTTCTGTAATATGTCCAGTTTCATCTGATTCATCCCCAGTATTCCAAAAAATTCCATCATCTAGTCCCAATCTTGAACGAGGAGAAACACCGTCTTCGGTAAATTCAAATCGCCTATAATTTTCAGTTGCCTTTTCAATTAATTTACCTCGATTTACTGTAATTTTTTCTGAATCAAATCTTTTACAGGTAACTACCGAACTGGCAATGAATTTGTCCATTAAATGAATTACAGGAACCTGAAAAATATCAGCATAATTAAAAACATTGCCTGTATCATAGAAGCTTTCTTCTACATCACCAGAAGCATAAACAATCTTTGGAAAATCACCATGGCCAGCATAGACTGAAAATAGTAAATCATCTTGACCATGTCTGGTTGGAAGTCCAGTAGAGGGTCCACTTCTTTGATAATTTGTTATGACAATTGGAACTTCATTGATTCCAGCCCAGCCAAGCATCTCAGTCATTAAAGCAAATCCAGGTCCTGAGGTACAAGTTGCAGACCGCGTTCCTGTTAAGGCACTTCCAATAGTCATTCCAATTGCAGAAATTTCATCTTCAGTTTGAATTACAGTTGTTGAGCCAGGTTCATCTTCAAAAATTTCTAGATTCTGATTGGATTCTAGAAAAACAGATTCATCAGATGCAGGTGTGATTGGATAGTATGGTTGTAATCTGCATCCACATGCCATCTTTCCTAAAGCAGTTCCTTGAAAACCTTGAACCAAAATTGTGTTAGGTTGTTTTTCAATTCCAGTTAATTGATGTTCAAAGTTTTCAAATTTTGCAGTTGCGTAATTGTATGAATATGTAGAGGTAGTCTGATTGAGTTTTGCAATTTCAGGTTTTTTAGAAAAAATATTTTCAATTGCAGTTTGTAATGAATCAGGAGGCATTTTTACTAAACCAAGAGATAATGAGACACTGATTACATTATACATTCTAACAAGACCTTTTAGACGAGGGTTGTCAGTTTCTTTGGAAAGAGTTTCAAGAATGGATTTGAATGAAACAGGATAGAGTTTAACACCGTTGTCACTTGCAATTTCAAGAACACTCTTTATGGTAAATGGTTTTCCAAGTGATTCTAGTTTTTGATGTAAACGTTCCTTGAAAGGAGAATCAAGTGTATGGACAGTGTCAGTGGAAATATCTTCTAGATCCGAGTCATAAATGATTCCACCCCCAGGAATTATTTCATCAAAATGACGAAAAATTGTTTCAGCATCAAATGAAGACATTAGTGTTACATCATTTAGATTAGAATGAATTTGTGTGTCTGAAACTCTTACTGCAAAATAACTATGTTCACCTTTGATATTAGAATAGAACTCTCTTTTACCAAATACTTGATATCCCATTTCAGCACAAACTCTAGAAAAAATATTTGCGCCAGACTCTACACCACTTCCTTGTGGACCACCAATTAACCAAGTAAAATCTATTCCAGTCAATGGACTACCTCAAATGAATAAACTTTGAAAAATCGAAACATGATTTATCCTCCTGTAGCAGCATCAAACAAGGCACATTTACACTTGTCTCTCTCACCACAATAGGGACAAACACATACACATTGTTCAATTGAGTTTCCACATTCAATGCAAATTGCAAATTCCTCCTCATCTTCAATTTTAGGAGTCATGATGAAAGTTAAAACAAATTGTATAAATTGTTTGAGATTAAAAAAAATCTGTGAAAAAGAGGGTATTTCTTACTAGAAGATTACATGAATTTGCTTTAAAAAAATTAGAAAAAGAATTTGAAATTGAAATTTACTCTGGAAAAATTCCAATATCGGAAAAAAAATTGCAGGATAAAATAATTGATGTTGATGGATTAATTTGCTTCCCATATGATAAAATTTCAAAGAAAACAATCAATATTGCTTCAAATTTGAAAGTTATCAGTACCTATAGTGTAGGTTTTGATCATATCGATATTGAATATGCAAAGGAAAAAAAAATTCGTGTAGGATATACACCAGATGTTTTAACGGATGCAACAGCAGATATGGCATTTTCTCTTTTGATTGATTTAGCTAGAAGAACATCAGAAGGTGATAGATTAATTAGAAATGGAAAGTGGAGGGAAATTTTTGGAGCATATGATTATACAGGAATTGATTTAAAAACAAAAACACTTGGAATTTTAGGTCTTGGGAGAATTGGGAAGGCTCTTGCAAAAAGAGCTAATGCTTTTGATATGAAAATTATGTATCATAACAGAAATAGACTTTCAGATTTAGAAGAAAAAAAACTAAATGTAAAATATGCATCATTTTCTAAATTAATTTCATCATCAGATTTCTTATCAATTCATGTTCCTCACACAATTGAAACTGATAAATTATTTGATATGAAAATTTTTAAAAAAATGAAAAATTCTGCATTTCTTATCAACACATCAAGAGGAAAAGTAGTTAATGAAAAGGAATTGATTCAGGCATTAAAGGAACATGTTATTGGAGGTGCCGGATTAGATGTTTTTGAGAATGAACCAATTTTAAAGAATAATTTTCTAAAAAAATTGAATAATGTGGTTTTATCCCCGCACATAGGCAGCTCTACAAAAGAAACGAGAGAAAAAATGGCAGAAATAACTGTAGAAAATCTAAAAAGAGGCATTAATGGAAAAAAGCCAATTTTTTCTGTGGGATATTGAAATTTAGCCGTAAATCAATAACTAAAAAAATGTGGAGTTTTTATATCCAAAATTCTTTATAAAATCAGATTGAAAAAATTCAAACATACTAATGAAGAATTAGAATTAGCTAAAATACAATCTGAAAAAGAAAAGAAGAAGAAATTACAAGAATAAGATTTTCTCCTTGTCTTTTTCAGACAAGGTTTTTTTTAAAATTTAATTTTGGAAGAAAATTTTTGGCATAATTCATCATACAATTTTTTTCTTTGAGGAACTAAATTCTTAGAATCATCATACATCTTTGTAAAAAATGCAGCCAACAATCTTTCATTATCTTTATTGTAGAATCGTATACTAAAACTTGTACGGTCCGGTTTTTTTTCTTCTACAAACTCTGCAGAACTAATTATCTCAGAATTTACATGGATGTGTGCGGGACCATCATTTTCACCCATTGTAATCCACTGTTCCTTTTGTCGTATACTAAGAGGGCTTCTAACCTCACTTGTAGCCCCTTCACTCCTCACAACAAACAAAATATCTTCTATTTTTACAATTTCGGAAAGTAATTCAAATAGCAATATTTTCAAAAAGATTAGAAATTATTTCAGTTTTTACTTCTATTCATGTCAATTTGAATAAAATCATCTTCATCTCCATGAATACAATCAGTTCCTACTGCTTTTACTTCAGAAAATGTTACCTTTCCTTCATGGATTTTGCCTTCTTTTTGTAAGAATCCAATCTTTCCAGAAACAATCTGTTTATGTCTACCGCATGTAACTCCTACCATATACTCATCCTTACCATTTAAGATTGAAACAATAAACTCTGGGGGGCTAGGACATTGTTTTCCTTCTTTCATAACTGAACATCTATCAGGTAGCATGTTTACTTGATGAGTGAAATAGGATATTAACCTTAATTCAAAATTTAATATGATTCACGATTTAATTTTAGATAGTTGCAAACAAAATATGATATAACAATTATTGGTGGAGGAATTTTAGGTACATCAATTGCATACTTTTTATCATTCATATTTCAATCAAAAAAAATTCTAGTAGTCGAACAAGAAAATAATGTAGGATTTCACACCAGTAGTAGAAACACAGGAAAAGTTCATGCACCCTATCTTTACAATCCTGAAAAAAAGAAAATTTTTGCAAAAGCAGCATTTCTTGGTTTTGAGATGTGGGAGACATTTGCGCATAGACATGATTTATTGTTCAAAAAAGATGGGGTAATCGAAGTTTCGTCAGACGAAAAAGGAACCAAAGTATTAGAAAAATATTATGATTGGGGATTAAAAAATGGATTAAATGAAAATGACATTTATTTTTTATCTGGAAATGAGATTAAAAAAAATGAACCTGAAATAGAATGTAAGAATGCAATTTTTTGTAATAGAGATGGTTCAGTAGATTATGGAAGTTTTACTAATACGTTAATGACTGAATCTAAAAAAAATGGAATTGAGTTTTTGTTTGAATCCAAAGTTAAACAAATTGATAAAAATGGAAATGGATGGAAAATAAAATTAAACAATGAAAAAATGATTTTGACAGATTTTATTATCAATTCAGCTGGTGGCAATTCAATTGACATTGCTCATGAGATGAATATTGGTGAAAAATTTACAGATGTTCATTTTAGAGGAGAGTATTGGAAAGCACCTAAAGAATATCATAAATTAACAAAGTCAAGTGTTTATTCAGTTCCAGATTTTCCAGATTATCCATTTTTAGATCCTCATTGGATAATCAGAGTTGATGGAACATGTGAGATTGGACCAAACGCAGTTCCAATTTTTAGTCCATATGGTTACAATAAAATGGAAAATATCAAAGAATTCATTCCAAAAATTTTGGAGATGTTAGGCTCCGGAGCTAGAAAAACGATCTTTGATAAACAGTTTCAAGAATTAGCTTTAAACGAAATTCAATCATCTTTATCAAAAAATGCAATGGTTGAGAGAGTAAGAAAATTTTTACCAAAAATCAATCCAGAAAAATTTGTTCAAAAAGGAACTGCTGGAATTCGTTCATCTGTAATTGATTCAAATGGAAAATTTGTTCCAGATGTGATTTTAGAATATGATAGCAATTCATTTCATATCTTAAATTACAACTCTCCTGGGGCCACAGGAGCATTACCATTTTCAATTTATCTGATAAATATGATGATTGACAAAGGATTGATTTCAAATCAAATGGATAATGATATTTGTGGAGAATGGAAATTTTCAGAAATCATTGAAAAATTAGGGATTTAGAACAGTGAAAAATTTGTGGCGCCGGGAGGGAGATTTGAACTCCCGATCCCTTGCGAGAACGCGCTTTATGG
>VMDM01000031.1 GCA_008080815.1 Candidatus Nitrosopumilus sp. | reverse complement strand
GTTACAGTGTGTGCAACTGTATCAACATTTGTCCATTCCACAATGTGTCCTTGTGGAACTATTGCAACATCTGGATCATAATCAGGAGCACCTTGTACAGATGAGCCTTCTAAAATTGAAATAGCAAATATTGGACCAGTTGGAGTCAAGTCTTCTACTGGTTCTTCTATTGAAGTTACTTGAGGAATCATGTAAGTGTCTGGACTAACGAATCCAAATGAAACCCATGCAACAATACCTGTAGCAGCAGCTAGTGCAACAATCACACCAACAGGCTTTGCATATTGCGGGTGTTTCATTGCCAAGTATGCAATTACAATTGATGGAAATGCGATTCCCATCAAAATTCCTGCCATAGTAACAGTGTATGCCGATTCATTCATCGTAAACGCATACATACCAAATGAGAGTGAAATTGCCAAAATTACCAAAGTGGTAGCTTTTGCACGATTACTAGTAGATACACCACCATCCAAGATTCCTGCTGCAAGGAAAATCAATCCTATAAACATGGTTAAACCTGTAAGGGCGTGCATTCCATCGATAAAAGTATGAGCAATCTCTGCATAAGATATGACAACACCTGCCAAACCAATTGCAGTTAGCCCCATTCCTGGCATCATGAGATCCCAATTACTCATTTGATTTAGCTGGTTTTTGCGATATACTTATTCCTTTTGAATTGCCAAAGATCTCATTTCGAATAAATTAAATGCCTATCAGAGGGTTTAGCCGTAATGGGATTAAAGGAAGTAATGGAAATCTCCAAGCCAAGAATTGTGGTTTTGCTGGTAATTACAGCAGTTACTTCCATGTTTGGAGCTAGTAAACTAGTAGACGGTGCCATTGAGTTGAGTTATTTAGATTATCTACACATTATTGTTGCAGGAGCACTAGCTTCTGCAGGTTCAAGTGCACTAAATCATTTCTATGACAAAGACATTGATCCCAAAATGTCAAGAACTGCTCAAAGACCAATTCCATCTGGAAGAATGTCTGCAAAAGCCGTCCTAGTATATGGAATTGCAGTTAGTTGTATTTCAGTAATTTACGGATTCTTTTTGATAAATCCAGTTTCAGCATTCTTTATTGCAGTAGGAATTTTCTCATATGTGATTATCTATACAGTGTGGCTAAAGAGATTAAACACATCAAACATTGTTATTGGTGGAATTGCAGGAAGTGCTGCAGCATGGGCTGGTTGGGCAGCAGCTACTGGAAGTATGGACTTGCTTGGTTTCTTGGTAGGATTTTTGGTTTTTGTGTGGACACCATCTCACTTTTGGTGTCTTGCAATGAAGATCAAAGACGAGTATGCAGAAGCCAAAGTTCCAATGTTGCCAGTAGTGATTGGAATGCAAAAAACATCAAAGTACATTTTAGGAAATACAATCATCTTACTACCATATTCTCTTGTCTTGTCATTTATTCCAGATGGAATGGGGTTAGTCTATACAGTAATTGCTGCAGTCTCAGGAGGATTGATGCTTGCATATCACTACAAATTGACAAAGACGCCAACATCAGAATTTGCATGGAAAGCATACAAAGTCACAGCACCATATCTTACAATCATTTTCTTTGCAGTAGCACTTGATGCAGCATTTCATTTTCCCTTATTTTAGAGAATTTAAAATCTAATTTTCGTAGCCAGGAAAACTTGCTTCGTAATCTTTTTCCATCATATCTTGATTTTGTTTTTCAACATCATCAACTTCATTTTTCTCAATAATAACTTCAATTCTTCGCTCATCTTTGGTAATCCAAGATACGGTAATGAGTCCTAAAATTTCTAAATCAAGTAAAATTTTATTGAATTTTGCTTCATTGATTTGAAGGTCATCTTTTACCAGTGATTTGAATAAATCAACATCAATAATTGAATTTGATTCTTTTATTTTCTCATATACAATATTTCTGATTGGAATTGTCATTTTTACCCGTAGAATGTTTTACTATCTGACTTTGGTACCACATTAGATATACTTTCCTTAATGGAGTTGTACCATTGGTCTACCTCTTTAGTAATTGATGGTCGAATAACTTTAAGACTATCAGCGAAATCTTGACTGGTTATTTTCTGAGCATTGTTTCTCATTGCAGAAACTGCAGATTCTCTACACAATGCTGCCAAGTCAGCACCAGTGTAATTTTGAGTTGCAACTGCAATCTCTTGTAGTTTGACATCACTTGAAAGAGGCATTTTCTTTGTGAGAATTTTGATAATTTCCAGTCGTCCTTTTTCATCAGGTGGTGCTACATACAAAACTAAATCCAATCTTCCTGTTCGAAGCAACGAGTTATCCATTATATCTGGACGATTTGTAATTCCTAAAACTACAACACGTGAAGAAATTCCATCTTCAATCTCAGTTAAAAGTTGACTGAGTATATTTTCACTAACGCCACCTTCACCAGATTTACTTTTTGCAATAGAATCCAATTCATCAAATATTACGACACAAGGTGATGATGCTTTGGCTTTTCTGAATATCTCTCGGACTGCTTTTTCAGACTCTCCAACCCATTTTGATAGAATTTCAGGACCTCTCACTAGAATCATGTTTGCTCCAGTTTCAGTTGCCATTGCCCTTCCAAGAAGTGTTTTACCACAACCTGGAGGTCCGTAGATTAATGCACCTTTTGGAGGTTTGATTCCCATCTTTGTAAATTTTGTAGGATCATTCATTGCAAGAATCAAATTATCAGTAAGTGATTTTTTGACATCATCAAGACCACCCACATCATGCCACCAAACTTTTGGTCGTTCAACATAAACTTCTCTCATGGCAGTAGGGATTACTTCATGCATTGCATCATAAAAGTCGATTAATTTTATCTTCATTGATTGTAAAACTTCTGATGGAATCTTGTCAGTTTCCAAATCAATTTCAGGAAGATATCGTCTAATTGATTTCATTGCAGCTTCTCTGCATAATGATTTGATATCAGCGCCAGTATATCCATGAAGTTCAGATGCTAGGGATTTTAGATCAATTTCATCATCAATTGGCATTCCACGAGTGTGAATTTGTAAAATCTCTAAACGACCATCTTCATTTGGAACAGATATCTCAAACTCTCTATCAAATCTTCCAGGTCTTCTTAGTGCAGGATCAACACTGTCGGGTCTATTGGTTGCACCAAGAACAATGACATTACCTCTTTCGTTTAATCCGTCCATTAATGCCAATAATTGTGCAACAACTCTTTTTTCTACATCACCATAAGCTTCTTCTCTTTTTGGAGCAATTGCATCAATCTCATCAATAAAGATGATACTAGGAGAATTATCTTTAGCTTCTTTGAAAATATCTCGTAGTTTTGCTTCAGTTTCACCGTAATACTTGTTCATAATTTCTGGACCATTAATTGGAAACATGTTTGCCTCAGATTCACTTGCCATGACTTTTGCAAGTAGTGTTTTTCCACAACCCGGAGGTCCATAAAGTAAGATTCCACTATGTGGTTCAACACCCAATCTTGAAAATAGTTCTGGGTGTCTAAGAGGCAATTCAACAATCTCTCTCATTGCTTTTACTTTGTCGCCAAGACCACCAACTTCTTCGTATGTGACTCTGACTTTTCTATCAACAGTTGTTTCAGGTGAAATTGTAAGTGTTGTAGTTCTATCAATCTTGACAATGCCTTTTGGAGAAATTTTGGTAATTTTGAAATCCATAGAGTTTCCAAGAATCATCACAGAGATTTCATCACCCAGTGCAATTGGTAATCCCTTGAGTCTATTTTTTACAAAATCAGTAAATTCTTGATCAACTGTAACAACATCATTTACAGGACTAAGAGAAATTGTTTTTGCAATTTTTGCAGATGATTTTTTGATTTTTACAATGTCATTAAGTGATGAGCCAACATTTTTTCTTGTCTGACCATCAATTCGAACCATATCTGGAGCTTTTTCATCTTCATCAGCTGGCCAAACAACTGCACAAGTTGTTTTATTTCCAATAATTTCAATAGTATCTCCAGGACTTACAGCAAGATAATCCATAGCTTCTGGACCAATGCGCGCACGTTTCTTTCCTACATCACGTTGTTTTGCTTCGCCGATTCTCATTTGCAAAGGTTCATCTTTGCGAGCCAAAAAACCACCTACTTCATGTCAACTGACATGCGGCTCATGTTTAGAACTTCAAATTCGCTTACACCTTCAACTGATTTTACAGCGTTTTCTAGTGCATCACTTTGACCTTCTTTGTCTTCTAAAATGAATTCTGCTTTAATGAATTCCAAACCAAAAGCTAATGGTTCTTTTGCATGTCTTTTCATTTGAATTCCTTCAGGTAGACTGGTCTTTAGTTCCTCAGCCAATTTGTCAAGATCTACTTCTGTTCCATTAGGAAGAATTTTTGTGACAAAAAGTAATTGTGCCATTTTCTAAGGTCCCGTCACGTTGCAAGCAGAACATGTGTATGTTCTTGCAGATTCTCTGCAACTTTGACATCTCCATATTAGTTCAGCCCCACAATCAGGGCAATTGAATTTAACACATTTATCATTAGGCATAATTGGTCTCATGCAACAACTACAAGTTGGTAAAGATATTGATGATGACATGAGTAAATTTTCGAAAAACATCATTTATACCTTCCTTAGAATTTGTTCGGGATTAACCAACTAATTTTTTGATTTCAGAACCAATTAGAGATTGAGCGGTTTTTAGTGAGCCACGTAATCCCAATAATTTTACAACAGAACTAGTATGAAAATCAAAGTCATCTTTTTCAGAAATATCTTTTAGAATTTCAGGAGTGATTGATTCAAAGATAGTGTTGATTGTTTTATTATCAATTCGCTCAAGTAATTTTCTTGCAAAAAGTTGTTTTTCAAATTCTTTACCAAATCTTTCAGTCCAATTTTTTTGATATGAATCTAATTTGGAGGAATCATTTGTTTTCAGAAATTCCACAATTGATTTGCCTGCAAAAACACCTCCCATTCCGCTACTAAAGATTCCTCCAGCAGTTGTGGGTTTTGCCTGACCGGCTGCATCTCCAACTATCACCGTCTTTCCATCAACAAATTTTTCAATTGGACCTTTAATCCAAATTGGTGCATAGATTTTTCTAATTGTAGAATACTCACCTTTTTCTTTGAGAAATGAATCTATTGTATTTGCGACATTGATTCCCTTTCCTGCAACGCCGACTTTACCTCTTCCATCAGACGAAGGAATGACCCATGCAAAAAATCCTGGAAAGCGTTCTTGATCAAAAATCACTTCAACTTTGTCTTTGTGAATCCAATCAGCATAAATCTCATATTGTGCAGATGACAAGATTCCTGTCCTATCTTTATGAATTAGAGATGATACACCTCTTGCATCTACAAAGAGTTTACAATCAATATTCTCATCACTGGTTCTAACTCCAGAATCAGTTAGTTCTTGAAAACTAGTCTTTACTTTGATAGTTGCGCCAGATTTTTGAGCTTGAAATGCAATCTGTTTGTCAAGTTCACGACGACTGATTTCAACTACTTTTTGATTTTTGGAATCAAGTGTAATGGTTTTTCCATTTGGTGCAGTGATTTCTGCAGATTGAACTAGATGATCAAAAGTTTTTCTAAATGGAATCACACCCAGTTCTTGTAATCCTGCAAGACTTACCAGTCCTCCACAGTGTTCAGGGGTTCCAATTTCATAGTCTTCTTCAATAACTAGAACTGAAAAGCCACCAGAGGCAATCTCACGTGCACACAATAGTCCTGCAACACTACCACCTGCAACTACCACATCATAGTACACAGATTTACTATCTTTGTCAATTATTTAATTCAAAAGTTTTTCATTATGCCTTGTAAATGAAAATTCATGGGAGAAATCAAACAAGTCATTGTAGTTAGAACAGATCTTGACATGGGTAAAGGAAAGATTGCAGCTCAAGTAGGTCATGCATGTGTATTAGGTGCAGAACATGTAAGAAAATCCCACCCTCAATGGTTTGAGCAGTGGTGGAATGGTCAGGAAAAAGTAGTCGTCAAAGTATCAGGTCTCAAGGAATTGCAAGAAGTAAAATTGCATGCAATTGATTTGAATCTTCCATGGTCTGAAGTCACTGATGCAGGACACACTCAGATTGCACCAGGAACTACAACATGCATATCTATTGGTCCAGCACCTGAAAATTTGATTGATAGAATTACTGGCGAGTTAAAATTGCTATAATTTTTGGGAATAAGATATAACAAGGCACAATTAATTTTTGAATTGTGAAAAGCAAGTTCAAAAAATATCTTGTATTTTTATTTCTAGGAGGAATTATGGTAACTTCTGGAGTCGTAATTGCATTTCCTGGAATTGAACCAGAAGGAACTGGTCCCAATGTAACTATGACTGGAACACCATCAGATAATTATCCGGACGCACAACGTGCACAATTTTGTGGTTCAGGTCTTGCAAAATCAACAGAGTTTGTTACAGAATATCAACTACCAACGGATTGTACAAACCCATTAGCAATTAGTACCGATTTTGATGGAAATGTCTGGGTTGCTCAGACAAATACTGGAAAACTAGCAAAGTTTGATGTAAATTCAGAACAATTTACAGAGTATGATAATCCAATGTGGCCACCAGGTGCACGTTCTATGATGTGGGGAATGGACATTGCTCCAGATGATTCAGTATGGTATACTGATGAACAGTTTGATTCAGTATGGAAGTTCACACCAAGTGAATCAAAATATCAAAGATTTGAATTCCCAGCTGAAGAAGACACACTTCCTCAAAAACTATCAATCAGTGGTTCAAAAATTATCATTAATGATTTTACAGGAAACAAATTAGCATTTTTGGATCCAAGTGGAGTAAATCAGCAAATTAACTATCTAACAATTCCTTCACCAATTGATGAATCAGTAACTGCAGGATTTGCAGTAGATGCTAAAAATAATGTATGGTTTACAAATTGGATTTTCCAGCAGGGTGGGGCACTAGTAAAATTTGATCAAGAAGGATACTTTGATGCAGTAAATTCTTCAGGTGAGGATTCATTGCCACTTCTTGATCATGTAGAAGTTTTCCAATTACCAATGGAGTTACTAACTCCAAATGGTGCAACATTTACTGATGATGGATTACTTTGGCTTGCAGATACCACTTCATCATCATTTTTCAGTTTTAATCCAGATACTCAAGAATTCACTCAATACATTTCAGCAAAACCACTTCCTAGTACATATGGAAATCAAACTGGAATTGTGAAATCTCCAATCTCAAGACCATATTGGATTGAGACTACTGATGACGGTTTATTGGTCTTTAATGCACAGACATCAAACAATATCTCAGTAATGAACCCAAATACACAGACATTAGTAGAATATCAAGTTCCATCAAAGAATCCATACTGGTCTGACTGTAATCCAGGAACAGGATTAATGGCAAGAGACTGTGGAATTGCTCAAGTCTTTGATTTTGCCATTAGTGGAGATAAAATTTGGTTCTCTGAATGGGTAGAAAATAATATCGGTGTTGTGGATACATCTATTCCATTACCATTTGATGTAAAGTTGAATCAAAAATCAATCATACTAGACAAAGATAATGTAGAAAATATTCAATTCACAGTTTCATCAAATTCAGAAGAGATGGTTGGCGCCACATTGATTTTAGAATCTACAAATAATTCAATTTCAGTGAACAGTAATAACGGTGAATCAATAACTATAATGCCAAATTCTTCTGAAACATTTGATGTATCTGTATCTATTGTAGATTTGATTGAACCTGGAACTTACAAAATTTTGATTGGTGCACAAACTTCTGAAGTTGCATCAAGTGAATTCCTTACAGTGACAATAGAGTGATTCCACAAATAGACAAACAGATTGGAATTTCTGTTTACAGTACAAATTATCAAGGTATTGGTGGGAAAATAAGAGTAGAACCTGAAGACTTTCAAGTAAAAGAAAGAATTTCAGAAAAGATTGAAAAAAATATTTCAGAGCAAGATGGATATTCAGTTTACAAATTAACTAAAAAAAAGATTGATACCAATCATGCATTATCTGAAGTCTTTAGAGTTAAAGGTATCAGACTAAAGTCACTAGGACTAAAAGATGCTAGTGCTATTACTGAACAATTTGTTTGCTCTGAATCTAAAGGAAAAGGAATCGAAGAATACAACAGTGACAGAGTGAATCTCAAAAGATTGGGATATTTGAAAAAACCGCTCTCCAAAAAAGACATGATAGGCAATCACTTTGAGATAAAAATTACAGATTCTCAAGAACCTGCTGAAAAGTTTTCAGAGTTTGAGAAAATTCTGAATTTTTACGGATATCAGAGATTTGGCTCAAAAAGACCAGTTACGCACCTAATTGGCAAGGCTATTGTTCAAAAAGACTTTGCAAAGGCAGTAGAATTGATTGTTTCATTTACATCAGAATTTGATTCAACAGAAAATACCGAAATCCGAGAAAAGTTGAGAGACAAGGCAAATTATTCAAAATACCTACAAGAGGTTCCACCTCAAATGGACATTGAAAGAATAGTTATTTCAGAAATGATTCAAAATGATGATCCACTAAAAGCTATCAGAGCAATTCCGATTTCATTGAGACGATTCTATGTTCAAGCATATCAATCATTTATCTTTAACAAGACACTAAGTATGGCTTTTGAAGATGGTGAAGAACTCTTTGAATCTCAAGAAGGAGATATTTGTTATGATAAATCAAGTGTTATTGGAAAATTCATCAAAGGACTAGATCAAGTACTTGCAATTCCATTTGTTGGGTATTCTTATTACAAAAAAACAAGATTTGATTATCAAATTTCAAAGATTCTTGAAGAAGAAGAAATCTCTTTCAAGGATTTTTACATAAAAGAGATGCAAGAGGTAAGCAATGAAGGCGGGTTCAGACAAGCTGCAATCAATTGTACCAATTACTATATTCATGAAAATAAAATCCAATTTACTCTTTCAAGGGGTTCGTTTGCAACTATGGTGTTACGTGAAATTATGAAACCTGTTGATCCGATTGGATCGGGATTTTGATAAATTAATAGAATCTTTTATTATACAATCAAATTGATTCAATTCAAATGAGCAAAGCATTCATGTTAATTAGTTGCCAAATTGGTGAAGAACAAACGATCTATTCAGAATTGGTAAAATATCCTGAAGTCAAAAAGTGTACAGTTACATTTGGCAGTTATGATATTGTTGCAGAACTTGAAACTGAGAGTGAAATTCAGATGAAAGAGTTACTCTCAAATAAAATTAGAAGATTAGATAAAGTACGAAGCACGATTACTTTGAACACAGTGAATTAGGCTTTTTTTAAAAATCTGATTGCTATACCAGATAAAATTATTGTAACTCCAGACAAGAGAATCCACAATCCATAATCAATCCAATCAGGATTAGAATACATGAAGGAGGTGGTGGGTCCCACAACAGAATGCCCCTGAAGATGGAAAATCATGCCAAAAATTGAGACTATAGCCCCACATACAATCAATGCAATTGAAGCCATGAAAAATCTGAGATGCTTACTGTATTAATTCGAGACGATGTATAGCTAAAGTTGATAATTTGACCAAATCATTTTTGGATTTGGTCTTTAATGATTCAGGCATGATTCCAATCAATGTATAACTGGAGTGATACTAGTGAATCTCATTCTCACAGGTATTTGGGATTAAGTCTATTTGCAGGTTCAGCCTCATTAGCAATTTTGTTATTTTTGGTCTTTTATCCACAGATTGAGGACATTAACAGTCAATCACCAATTCTAATTAACATCATGTTTGCACCAGCAATGGCAATTGGTTTTCTCTATGGAATCAGAATTACTGAAAGAGCAGTTAAACCATCAGAGATACGTAGTCCACTAAAGCGTTCAATAGTCAAGATATTCTTGTTCTTTTTTGTAATTGGTGGCATGTTTAGTTCTGTCAACTTTGCACTAAATGGTGGAAGCATAGTTCCAGAGACAGATATTTTTGAAGAAGGACTTTTGTCTTGGGCAAATAATTTCATCATGGCAAATGGAGGAGCAACATTTCTAATTCTATCGAGCATTTCATTGATGGCAGCAGCCACAAGAAGAATGGTTGGAATGACTACAGGTATTTTGGATAGAATTGTCACATCTGCAGGTACCTTTGTCTTTTTTACAATGCTTGCACTCAGTTTCACACATTCAGATCCAAGTGCATCAGGAGTTTTCTTGTATACATTTTATCAAGCAGGAATAGTTGGTGGCGCATTCTTTGCAATGAATAGACTAACAAAGAATCAAAATATGTTTGAAGATTACGCAAACGGTTACTAGGTATCTAAATCAACATAGATTCCAGAAATTGCATTGTTTATTCTATCGTGATATTTTTCACAGCCTTCAGTCTTGAAATCATTTAACTTGCATTCATTGAAATGCATTGTGTTGTCTCTCTGCAGATTATCTGCATACAATACATCATCTGCCATAAATAATGCCATGATACCAATTACTGCCAATGTTGCTGAAACTACAATCATTGAATATCCAACTTTGGCATAATTTCGTGGAGGTCTCATCTGAAAAAAAATCAATCACGCTAGAATTTATTCCTTTCAAGAGATCGTAGCACTAGAAAAATTACTCATAAAAGTAAAAAACATAGTAAAATGGGAATAATTTATTGACAATCCAAATTCTCCAATACGAATTCCTAGGACCAATCCCACTAGAAGAGTGGGGACCACCAATGGAGAAACTAGTTTACATCATCATGTCTCAAGAAAAAGAAAAGTTCAGTCTCATTTATGCTGGAGATTGCGAAAAAACTGAAGACAAGGCATATTTTGTTCAACATGAAAAATTCAAGTGCTGGGCTCAAAAGGCAGGATCTGAAAAATCCATGCATTTGGCAATATTGCCACTATTTGAAAAATCTCCAGATTATAGAAAAAATGTCTTAAACAAGATTATGGCAGCCTACAAACCATCATGCAATGAAGGCGAAGTTGTAGAGCCTGCACCAACATATACGGTCAGAAAATCAAATCCAGAACCTCAGAAATTTTCTTGTCCGTGTTGTGGAACAGAAATGGTTGCAGAAGAAGTTTTAGAAAAATCAACTAGATACAGGTGTTCTAGTTGTGGCATTAGTGATACAAAACTTAATTCTTGACTTTATTTTGAACATCAAAAATTTGAAGCATCATCAAATCAAGTGCTTTTTTCAGGTGATCAAATTCTTTGATTGAATGAATTTGTCCTTCAACTAGAGATCTCATTACTTGTACAGAATTTTTCTGAAATTCATTTGAAGCAATTATCTCCATTGCGTTTAATTTAGATAGCATGTTGTCAAGGTCTTGAATAATTTGTTCTGATGGTTTGTGTTTTTCCATGATTTCTAAAAATGAATTAAATATATGAACTCTTAGAGTAAATCTTCATCAATTTCATCAATTGGTTCTAAATATTGTTGACAAGTACATGTTGGAATCATACATTTTCCCATTTTAGTTAGAGATGTGCTCTGTTCATTTGGAATGTGTGCTTCATCTGTATGATGACAACGTTTGCAGTTCATGATTCATTTGGTTTAAAGTTGCTATTAATTAACTATGGAATCAAAACAGCTCTTGCTTCAATTTCAGAATCCTTTAATTTTTTTAAGACTTGATTTGCTTGCTCTAGAGGGAAGGTTTCGGTAATGACTTCAATATTTTTCTCTGAACAAATTTGAATTACTTCTTCCATGTCTTTTGTCGAACCAATCAAAGTGCCACGAATTGTTTTTTCTTCAAATGCCATAAAGTTTGGATTTTTTCCAACAGTGGCAATTACAATTAATCCGCCTTTTTTGACTGATTTGATTGCTGAATCAGTTACCACATCAGCTGGTGCAAAAACAATTGCTGCATCAAGAAAGCCATGTTTGTTGTGTAATTGAGAGAGAAATTCTTCTTGATTTTCGGAAAATTGCATGGCATCTTTTGCACCCAATCTCTTGGCTACTTCTAGGTGATTTTGAGACCTTGAAAATGCAATTACATCAGAGCCTGAAACTGTTGCAAATTGGACAGCCATGTGTCCCACACCTCCAATTCCAAAGATTCCAATCTTTTTGTGAGATTGTGGTTCTGCTGCTTTAACTGCCTTGTATGCAGTAATTCCTGCACAAAACAAAGGAGCAGCATATTCAGACTTCATGGATTCTGGAACTTTGGTTGCAAAATCTTCAACAACTGTAATGTATTCAGTATATCCACCTTTGAAAGATTCTCCAGTAATTGTAGAATTTTCACAAAGGTATTCCTTTCCCTCTTTACAATAATTGCAATCTTTGCAGGCTTCAAGTAATGGAGTGATTCCTGCTCTATCACCTACTTTGAATTTTGTTACACCAGAACCAATCTCTACAACTTTTCCCACAACCTCATGACCTGGAACTGTTGGTAGTTGAGGAGGAATTCCAATATCTTGCCAGTCACCTTCAATTCCGTGTAGTTGAGAGTGACAAACACCACAAGCTTCAATTTTTAGTAAAATTTCATTTGGTCGTTTAATTTCATGTCTATCAATTTGAGTGAGTTTTAATGGATTAGATTCGATAATATCGCACTTTTCTAAAACCATTGCGCGCATTTTTTCCATACTCAAAATGAATTTTAGAGTTTTTTAAAACTAACTAATTTTAATTTTCAAGAGAATTCTTGAATTCATTTTTGTTTTTCTTGGAAGATAGTGAACAATTCCATCTGAAATCTCATAACTCTCTTTGAGAGTCTCTTCTTCAGGAAAAAATTCATAATCAAAATCTCCTGTTTTTAGACACTCTAGTACGGATTTTTTTATTGCTAATCCATTTGTATCTAGATCTATTTTCTCTCTGCCAACATCAATAATTCGTGGATAGTAATCTCGCTCAAATTTTCCATAAACATAATCAAGCATAAAGGGAAAATTGTCTCTAGCTTTTAGCCACCATTGAGGAGAGACGTCCATAAAAAATTCTAATTTCATGATTTTAGTTGATTCTCTTTTAATTTAACACTGTTTGAAAGAAAATTTACAGACTCACACTGTGATTAATTATCTAGTGTGAGTAGTCATCAGGCGCTTTAGTGTAATCATGCACTTTGACCTCATTTAGAATCTTGTCAAGAATCTGTGATTGACCTCCAGAATTGTCAATTGTGACAAGTAAGAGATTTCCACTAGGTAGAGGAATTGTTGCTCGTCTTAATTTCTCATAAACTGCAAGAGTGTATAGTCCCTCTCCAACTTTGCTATAGTGTTTTTGTCTTGATTTCCATGCTGCAATGGAATGCTGGATTGTATCTAGAGTGTCTTCATGTGTAAGATACAAGTTTGTGTTTGGTCTAGAGTGTGTTGCAAGAATTTCCCCATTTAGATTTGCGACTGCTGCAAATCTAATATTCTTGTCAAGATCAAAGAGACGTTGCATGATTGCGTCATATTTGATTTGATTACTCATAAGACTCGAAATTATTCATAAAAGATAACTATTATGGTCAAAAGCAGAATTTACCACTTGGAAATTTTAAATGGCGGGTTTTTTGTTTCCATTTATGGTTTCAGTTTTAGTTACAGGAGCAACAGGATTTATTGGTTCAAGACTAGTTTCAGAACTAGTCAAGATGGGAATAGAGGTAACAACTCTAGTTCGTCCTGGAAAACACACCGAAGAAAAAACTGAAGAGATTGTAGGTGATTTAACTAAAGGAGATTTTGATTTTGGTGAAAAACATTTTGATTGTGTTTTTCATTTGGCATCACATACACCACTTGAAAAAAATGCCAAAGTTTTAGAAAATGTAAATTTGAATGGAACAAAAAATCTATTTTCAAAATTAAGAACAAAGACAAAGGCAATGATTTACGTTTCAGGATTGGGAGTGTATGGAGATGTTGGAGACAAGGTGATTGAAGATACTCAGAGTTATGATCCAAATACAAAATTTGTCAAAATTAGAGTAGAGGCTCAAAGATTTCTTGAAGCAGAATGCAAACAAAATGCCATCGATTTTGCAGTAGTTCATTTTGGTGATGTGTATGGCTCAAAGGGTTGGTTCTCAGAGATGGTGATTAAGCGATTACAAAATAATTCATTCAAACTCCCAGGTGGCGGAAAATACTTCAAGGGATTTGTACATGTTGATGATGCTGTAGGCTCTATGATTGCCATATTTGAGAAAAAGGCGTATGGTAAAACATACATTATTGCAGACAATCTTCCAGTAACATTCAAGGATTTTGTTGATTTTACAGCAGAAAAGATTGGTGCAAAAAAACCTGGTAGTGTTCCATCAATTTTGGCAAAAGCGGTTCTAGGCGGAGATTTGATAAAATTACTTACAACATCAATGAAGGTAAAGAATCAAAGAATTTCTGAAATTTACAAATTCAAATATCCATCATACAAAGAAGGAATTCCTCAAGTTTTATCAGAGTTGGGAATTTAGTTTTTCAGATTCTTTGGTAATCTCTTTTTGTTTTTTAGTTAGTTCCTCAATTTTTTCTACGAGTTTTGGATCTTGAGGATTTTCTGATTTTATTTCTTCATATTGACTCATCAAATCTTTGTAATCAGAAAGCAATTTTTCATAATTACTCATTGTGTCTTTGTCATATCCTGGTGAAGACATGGGATATCTACTAGATTTTCTTTGAAAAAAGTTTTTGAGAAAAAAATTTGTTAATGACTAAAGATATCTCAACTAGATTTTGAGAATATATGGTATAGAGACAGGAGTGGCAGGAGGGGCTCATCTTCACTGTCCTATTCCTAAGATACCCTTACAAAATTTGTTTAAAAGCAGATGATTTTACTAGAATTTTGAAAATTTACCTATTTTGCCTTCAGCAGAATCAATGACTGATTTATCAGGCTCTAGAATTTTGCCAATCACATTTACAGGAGATGCAGGTGTAATCTCACCTTTTTTTCCCATTGGTGTCTCCCCATAAAAAAGACAAATTGCTTTTCCAGTTGGCCAATATGCAACATCATTAAGATTTACTGGACTCTTTGCATTTTCAAGACCCACATTAATTGGAGATGAAGATGTGTAAATTTCCTCACCCCACACATTGAGTGTTGCATCAAATGGTAATGAATTCAAAAATGACTCTACAGTTTTTGGAGAGTCCGAATCATCTAGTTCTAGTGTAATTGATTTGTCATCAAATTGAACCAGAATTTTTTGTTTCATAGTTTGAAAAAGTTGTTTATGATTAAATATGCCTTTTTTTGAGAGAAATTATGGAAATTCACGTATACGACACTTATGTCAAAGCAGCAGATGGTCACACCATGCACTTTGACGTCATTACAGGTGAAAAAGACCACGACAAAGCCATTGCATATGGTAAAGAGTGGTTGAAAAGCATCGGTGAAGAAAGCGCAACCATGACTCAAAATGAATGCCAATTCTGTCACTCACAAGGTGCACCTGCTCCTGTAGAGGAGGCAATTAAGGCAAACGGTTATTTCATTCAAAAAATGGAAGGCTGCCCTTAAACATTTTTTCCTTTTTCTAAAGACATATTTTTCAGAAATTATTTTCTTCATTTATGGAAAAGAAATACTCCAAATGGACTGTAGAAGGAGAAAAAAAGACCAGTTGGATTTGCGGTTGTTTTCAGACAGCAGATGGTTACTTCAAATTTTGCAATGAACATGAAAATATAATGCAAAAAGCAATTCAAGATAAAGTTGATAGTCTAGATATGACTATAGTAGTTGCAGAAAAATCTACAGTGCAATAATTGCAACAAATGCAGATACAAACACAATGGCAATTGTGTTTAGTAATTTGATTACAGTGTTTAATGCTGGTCCTGCAGTATCTTTGTAAGGATCACCAATAATGTCACCTACAACTGCAACTTTGTGAATTTCTGAACCCTTTTCACCTCTCATCTCTACTAATTTCTTGGCATTGTCCCATGCACCACCAGTGTTTGCCAAGTGGTATGCAAGTAAGATTCCAGTTACAACTGAACCCATCAAGAGTCCTGCAACTGCAGTTGGTCCAAGTAAGACTCCCAAAATGATTGGAGAGATAATTGCAATGATTGCTGGCTTCCATAATTCTTTGATTGATGCAACTGTAGCAATATCTACACATTTTGCATAATCAGGTTTTGATTTTCCAGTAAGGATTTCAGGATCATTTTTGAATTGTCTTCTGACTTCATCTACCATCTTTCCTGCAGCCCTTGATACACCATTGATTAATTGACCTGTAATGATAAATGGAATCAAACCACCAATGAGCATTCCGATAATGATTGCTGGATTGGTCAAACTATAATCTAAATCAATTACACCTTCAAAGATATGAGCAGCCTCGAATTGGAATGCTTGAATCATTGCCAATGCGGCAAGAGCAGCACTAGCAATTGCAAATCCCTTGGTGACTGCCTTTGTTGTATTTCCAACTGCATCAATCTCATCTGTAACTTTACGATTCTCTTCACCCATTCCAGTCATCTCAACAATTCCACCTGCATTATCTGCAATTGGACCAAATGCATCAATTGCCAAAACGATTCCAGCAAGACTGAGCATTGCCATTGCAGTAAGTGAAGTTCCAAAGATTCCATACAATACTGGGTCAGCACCTTCAGGTGCAACTGATGCAGAGATTGAATATGATAGAATAATTGCTACAACTAGGGCAATCATGAATGGTCCATTTGATTGCATTCCTTTGATAATTCCCATTAAAGTAAGTGATGCATAACCCCATTTTGCAGATTCTGCAATTTCATTGACTGGTTTGTGTTTGTAACTTGTGTAATTGTCTGTGATTTTCTGAATTACTGGAACCAAGATAACACCAATTACTGTTGTTCCAAATAATGCAAGACCTGCTTGAGAGGATTCAATGAATTGAGTGATAAAGACATAGTTGAGTCCAATTGCAATTGCAGCAGAGACATAAAATGAACGATTAAGCGGTTTCATTACATCTGTGACTCCCTTTGAGCCAACAATGACAACACCGATAATTGATGCAATCATTCCAGATGAACCAATCAAGATTGGATAAAGGAAATAGTTTGGTGCACCAATTAATGCTGCAATTAGTAATGCTGCTAAAATTGTAACAATGTAAGATTCGTAAACATCTGAACCCATTCCTGCTGCATCACCGACATTGTCACCTACATTGTCTGCAATGGTTGCAGGGTTTCTAGGATCATCTTCAGGAATGTTTGCTTCAACTTTTCCTACCAAGTCAGCACCCATGTCTGCTGCCTTTGTAAAGATACCACCACCGATTCTAATGAATAATGCAATTAGACTGGCACCTATTCCGACACCGGCAATTGTGATTGGGTCAGGATAGACAATGTACAATCCGGCAATTGCCATTAATGCCATTGCAGGGACTGCAAGACCAACAATTGCACCGCCTCTAAATGCCATTGCAAATGTTTTGCCCAATCCATCACTGCTCAAGTTTGCAGCTCTAACTGCTGCTTTGACTGTGATTTTAAGTGAAATAATTCCTGCAACTGCAGAAAGTGCGGCACCTACTGCAAATGCTAGTCCGTTTGAAGGCTGCAAGAATGCGCCAATAATTACTGTTAATGCGATAGCTACTGGAATGATAATTCTCATCTCTCTTTTCAAGAATGCTGCTGCTCCGATTTTGACTGCATTTGAGATATCCATCATCTCTTTTGTGCCTGCTGGTTGTTTTGCAATCCATGCAACCAAGCCTCCAGCGACTAAAAATGAGGCAATTCCTGCAATAAATGGAAGCAGTTCAAAGATTTCCAATATTGCATTCAGAAAAGCGGTCTGATATAAATCAGATAGCTTGAGCCTTTACTCTCTTTTGATATGGCTTGAAAGTTTTACCTTTTAGTCCCTGCCTAACTAGTTTGTTGAATTTTTTGCCATGAGCAAGATACGGGAACCTCATGTGAATTAATTCATGAACTATGGTATTTTCCAAAGTCTTCTCGTCTGGAATTTTTCTCACATTGATGAATATCATGTTGTGTTGAAGATATGAGACTCCATAGTACTTGTATGCAGATGTGCGTCGTCCTTCAGTCATGTGTTTTGGTGCATCAAGTACTGCCTTTGATGTAAGTAACACTTGGGGTTCAGAAATTGAAAATCTATTTGAATAGATCCCAACTTTTTCTAGAATTTGTAATTGTAATTCAGAGTCTAATTTCACAATGATATGTTTTGGATTGTTGCTATATCTTGGAATGTCAAATGTTGTCGTAGCTTGGGTGTATTTTGATTTGGTTGGAATAAGTTAATAGGGTCAGAGTTGTTAATTGGTGTAATCACTGTTCATACAGCCACCGTCTCATCATACCCCGCTATTTCATTAGTTCAACTAATCTTTGTGCTTTATTTCTAATTTCTGTAGAAATTTTTACAACTACCAATCCTTCGTTTGGTTGTCCATACATGATTACTGAATTTTCAGGTGCATGAATGCATACTGGTAGTACAAGTAAATCTTCTTCGCCATTAACTAAAATTCTCACAGGCGGATTCATAGTAAATGCTTTTTTGATTACATCAATGCTTTGTAAAGTAATTTCTGCAGCAGGATTATCAACTGTAATTTGAGTTGCAGAATCAAATTGAGGAGCTTGTCTTTTTGATCTTTTCTCTTGACCATCAACTATCATTAATGATGGAATCAAATCAAACTCTATCATCTTTTGAGTGGTTCTATCACCAACTGTAATTACAAATGAATTTGAATCAAGATGTTTTTGGATAGTTTCTTTTGTTGCTTGAGGTTCAGGAATCAAAACCCCTAGAGGATTTTTGAATTGGTCTCTAATTGAATCTGGTAGTTTCACAGAAAATCAGGATTAATTTTGAGTTGAATCTGGAGCAGGAGTTTCACTTGCACCCTCAGAATTTGATTCTGCAGCCATCTCTTCTTGAAGTTTGGCAGCCAAGATACTGCATTGTGCTGCAATATTTTTTGCTGCAGCTTTGAATGCAACTGCACTGGGGGAGTCAGGATTTGTAATCATGATTGGTTTTCCCAAATCAGAACCAGACATGATTCCAG
>VMDM01000043.1 GCA_008080815.1 Candidatus Nitrosopumilus sp. | reverse complement strand
GTATGGTACATCCATGGATGATGGGTACAATCATTGTTCAAGAAGCAGGAGCAGAGGAATCTCATGATTCAGAAATGGGTCATGATGATGCTGAAATGGGTCACAGTGATTCAGAAATGGCTCACGATGATGCTGATGCAGCTATGAAGATGCCAGATGTTCACTTCTCATCAGCAGATGGTTCTGTGCATGTACATATTGATGCAGAGACACCAGCAGCAGGTTCAATGGGACATCTCAATCTAGCTTTCAAAGATATGGATCATAATGCATATGAACATGTCAACTTTGACATAATGGTTATGCAAGATGGTGAAACAGTCTATGAAGAAATGGGTGCTCACGTTCATGATGGAATGGTAGAGATTCAGACAAGTGAACTCTCATCTGATAGTGCTCTCGATGTTCAAGTAGTATTACTTGGAATGGGATTACCAGGTGAAGAGGATAACTGGACTGGTCCAACCGGTGAAACATTCAATGCACAAGTTGTACCTGAATTTGGTACAATCGCCGCAATGATTCTAGCAGTAGCAATCATTTCAATTGTTGCATTCTCAGCAAGATCAAAACTTAGTATCATTCCAAGATACTAAACAAAATCTTTTTCTATTTTCTTTTTACTAGGGAAATTACAGCTAGTATTATTGCTGCTCCAGCAATAGAGATTCCAAATATAGCAAAGTCGTATGATGAACTATCTTCAGATTGTACTGTTGTTTCTCCACTCTTCAATTTGGTAATATCCTGTTGTAAAGATGAAATTGCATTTTTCAAGGCTGATACATCTGCGTCACCCTGACTTGACTTTGGTGGGAAATCAAGAACGCTTGTGGGTTCAACATCTTCTACAGGGATTTTCACATCAATGGGAATTCCTTTAATTTCACCCTTTAATTCAACTTCATAAGTTCCAGTTTTGGTTGGAATTATTTTTGAAAAATAATATCCAGGTTTTGGATCAGATTCAATATCTAGTGATTTTGATGCTCCACCATAGAAAATTTTTGCATCCAGATTTTTGAAAACATTGATGACAGAAGTGTATTGTCCTTCGACATCACCACGTTCAGTGAATTTCAATACAATGTTGTTTCTAATTCCTTCAACTGGTGGCTCTAAATTCCAACCAACTTCAATTTGAAGTTGCTCAACATTAACAGTAGTATGAGCAAAAGATGGAGAAATTGCACCTGTAAACAGTATTCCCATTAAAATAAAAAGTAAAATCTTCATTGACAAGTGTAAAAATCTACTCATTATTATTTTTACGTAGATTGGTACATGCATCGAATAAAAGTAAGATTGTTTAAATTGGTAACATCTGCAAATAGTATAAATGAAAAAATTACTGGTAATTGTTTTTTTACTCTCAATAATCGTAGTTCCAATTGCAAGCGCACACCCATTTACAGAAAAATCAATTCCAAGTTTGTCTGCAAATGCACCAGTAGGAACTACAGAAGTAATTGTATATTTTTCAGAACCAGTTGACATCAATTTTAGTGAACTTAAAGTGTATGACTCAAATGGAAATCAAATTGACAAGAGGGACACAGACTATTTTGAAGATGAGCAATCACTTGTAGTAACTACATCTCCTATGGAACAAGGAGTTTTTACAGTGTCAACCAAAGTATTATCCAAAGTTGATGGACATTTAGTTCCAAGTGCATTCATCTTTGGTGTTGGAGATGTTGTAATTGACAAATCTATGTATGATTCAGAGCGTCCTTCTGAATTGATTTTTTTCCCTGAAGCTGGTTCCAGATATCCCGGATTAGTAGGTCAAACTATAGTATTAGGTGCAGTAATTGCATCATTACTCATTTGGGGAACTCAAAATAAACAATTGATTAGAGAAGAAATCCAGAAAGTTGAGGATTTTCATCATTCAAAATTTATGTCAATTACAGGAATAGGTCTTGTACTTATTTTCATTTCAGACATTCTCATGATAGCTGTTCAAACAATTAGATTAGAAACATCTCCAATTAATGCAATTCAGACAGATTTTGGAAATATCTGGATGCTAAGAATGGCATTAACAGTTATTTTACTTGGAATTTGGTTTGCACTTGACCGCAAGAAGTCATTATCCAGAGGTGGACAAATAGCATTACTTGTAATCACACTATTGCTGATTGGAACTTCCAGTTTAATTGGTCACGGAGCAGCAAGCGGAGAAATTTATGCAATTATTTTAGATTATGTCCATAATTTTGTTGCATCAGTTTGGATTGGAGGAATCATTTACTTTGCATACATCCTACTTCCAACATTTTCAAAATTAAAAGATACATCTAGAGAAAAAATGAGTCTAGTTATGATTCCAAGATTCTCAATTGCGTTTACAATCGGATTAGGTATAGTAATTATTTCAGGACCAACATTACTGTGGTTTCTAGAAAGTGATGTTGATGTAATTTCAAGATCAGTTTACGGTCAATTAATCTTTGTAAAAATTGCAATTGCTTCAGTAATGATTGGATTAGGTTCAATTTTCCAATTCAAGATTCAAAGAGATGCGGAAAAAGAAGTATCCACAGGAAAATTTCAAGTACATAGAAAATTGAAAAGATCACTGAAAGCTGATGTAGTTTTAGGTATTGCCCTTCTAGGAGTTGTCGCATTAATTTCTAATGGGACATTGCCTGCAGGGGAAATTCAAAAAGCAGATGCAACTCAAATAGTTTCAGGCTTTAAAACCATTGAATTCACTGATACTTCAAAATTTGACATAGACATATTCCCATTTTCGACGGGCTCAAATACAATTACTATCAAGGCTTTAGATTTGAATGGAAATAAAATTAATGATTTAGAAGAAGTCAAGATAAAAATTTCAAATCCATCCAAAAATATTTCTCCAATTGAAATTCCAGTAGAAAAAATTACCAGAGATGAAACAATTGAAAAATTCCAAGGAGAGGTTACTTTTGGTTTTTCAGGTGAATGGGTAATTGAGATTGAAGCTCAACGAAATGCAAGTGCAAATGAATCAAAAATTTTGAATTTATTAATAAAACCAAGATTAACAGAATTGCAAACCGATTTAATTGAATATCAATTACCTGAAGATGCAAAACCATTATTCCCACTATTTGATGGAAAGAATTCAATTTGGTTAAGTGATGCATCTGCACCAAAAATTTGGAAGTTCTCCTTAGAAACGAAAGAATTTTCATCATACACATTTGATGGATTAACTACAACGTTTCTTACACTAGATAATGATGGAAATGTTTGGTTTACAGATACTCCAAGAAATCAAATTGGATTTTTGAACCCAGACACTGAAGAGATTAAATTAAAATCAATTCCAAAATTGAATCCACTAATTTCAGAAAATAGACCACTGTTTATTCAATCAGATAATGATGGGAATATGTGGATTTCAATTGTTAACAAAGATAGAATTGTAAAGTATACTCCTAGTGAGGAACAATTTGATGAAATAGTTCTTCAAGGAAGAGAGAATTTACCATTTGCACTAACTTTGGGAAATGATGGAAAGATTTGGTTTACAGCTACAGGAACTGGAAAAATCGGGTATATTGAGCCTGCAAATAATCAATACAAGGTTTTTGAATCAGATATTCCACTAAGCGGTCCTGAAGCACTTCTAATTGATGAGAAAGATAATGTTTGGATTGCAGAACACACAGGCATTGCAATTACAAAATTTAATCCATATTTGGAAACATTTGAAAAAATAACTGTTCCAAATGCAGAATCATTACCATTTGGTATGACGTTTGATAAATTTGGAAATGTTTGGTTTGCTCAACACACTATAGATAGTATAGGAGCATATGATCCTGACAATAAAAATTTGATTGAAGTGGATATTCCTTCAGAAACATCATTTGTTCAATTCATGACATCAGATGATGAAAATAATATTTGGTTTGTAGAACAACAGGCAAACAAACTTGGCATGATAAAGATTACAGAAGTTCCATCAGTAAATCAACAAATTCAGGAAACAGAAAATGTTGAAATCAAATATACAGAAATTGTTTCACCATTAATTTCTGCAGGAATTATTGCAACATCATTATTTTTTGTAAAGAGTGTTAGAGATAAAAGAAGATTAAATTCGATCATTAATTCTTAGCAAGTAAACCAGTAGATTTTATTCCAATTGTTCCAACAAATAATCCAATGGATAATAAAACTATAGTTCCGGCAGGAGTAATATCAAAAATGTATGAAATAATTATTCCAGTAACTACTGAAAAAATTGAAAAGCAAATAGAAATGATAGCTGTCTGTTTGAAACCCTTGCCAAACATGATTGCCGAAACGTTTGGAATTACAAATAAAGCAGAAATTAATAAAACTCCAACTAACTGAATCGATGTCACAACTGTAATTCCCGCAAGAAAGATAATCAAATAATTAATTTTCTCAACTGGAATTCCACTAACTTTTGCTTGTTGCTCATTAAATGTAGAATATAGAATCTGTCTGTAAAGTAATAAAATAACTACCAAAATTGAGCCTGTAAGAGCTAAAATTAACACAGTATCATTTACACTCACTAAAAGAATACTTCCAAATAGAAAGCTAAAGATATCAATTGTAAATCCCCCAGATAATCCAATTATTACTAAACCTACAGCAATTCCAGAGGATAGTAAAACTGCAATTGAAGCATCACCAGAGATATTGTATCGGTCTTTAATTCTAGTAATGATTAATGCACTGATTATTGAAACACCATAAGCTGTCCATAATGGATATACACCTGCCAGAAGACCAACAGCAATTCCACCAAAAGATGAATGTGCGATGGCATCACCAAATAATGAGTATCTTCTTAGAACCAAAAATAATCCAATTACTGAACAGAGAATTGCAATTGCAATTCCTGAAATTAATGCTCTATGCATGAAACTAAAAGTAAAAATTTCAAAAGACATGTCTAATGATGATGCATATGTTCCTGCATTGATGCTTCAGAATATTGCTTAACAAGATCATCATCAGAGAAAAATTTCTCAGATTGACCATGAAAGAATAGTGTTCGATTTAGACATGCAACATGATTTGCCAACCTATTAACTGCATCAAGATCATGTGATGACCAAATAATAGTAATTTTTTGTTTAGAATTTAATTCACGTAAAATACTGTAAAATAATTCAATACTTTGTTGATCAATTCCTGTTACAGGTTCATCAAGAATCAATATTTTGGGATTATTCATTAGGGCTTTTGCAATAAACACTCTTTGTAGTTGTCCTCCAGATAATTCACCAATTCTTCTATTTCTTAATTCATGAATCCAGAGTTGTTGCAGAATTTCATCAATCTTAGATTCTTCAGAATCTTTTCGTAAATCCATTCTGACTACATCAGTAACAGTTGCAGGAAAATTTTTTTCAAAGATGGGTTTTTGTGGAACATATCCAATTGAATTCAAATAATTTTTTGATTTTCGGATATTTTCGCCAAAAAATTTGATTTCACCATCGTATTTTGTATTCAGGTTCAGCATACAGTCAAAAAGTGTGGATTTTCCAGCTCCATTTGGTCCAATTATGCCTAGAAAGTCTCCAGAATTTACAGTGAAATTTATGTCATCTAATGCCTTTACATCAGGATATTTTACAGTGAGATGACTGATTTCAACTAGACTCAACACAATGCCTCCTTGAGATTGTTAAGATTTTGTGTCATACGTTCAATGTATGAAAGATCGTTTCCAATTTCAATTGGAGATAAAGTTAATACTTTTCCTCCCAATTCATCTGCTATTACTTGAGAAGTTCTTGGATCAGCTGTCTCTTCTGAAAAAATTATTTTAATATCTAATTTTTTTGCAGTATTAATCACAGATTCTAAAGTTTTTGCTGATGGTTCTAAATGTGGTTGTAATGAATTAATGATGGTAAGTTGATTTAATCCATATTGTTCTGAGAAATATGTAAATGCATTATGAAATGCAATGAAATCTTTTTTACAGTATTGAAGTTCATTTTTTATTTTTAAATCTAATTCATCAAGTTCATCAATATACTTTTCAGCATTTGTTTGATAGAAATTTGCATTATTTGGATCTTTTTTGGTAAATGAATTGGCAATATTTTTTACTTGAATTTTAACTAAAGTTGGATCTAACCAAATGTGAGGATCATTTTCATCATGATGGTGATCATCATCTTCAACAGATTCAACGTCTTCATTATGAATTGTCTGAATTCCTTTACTCGTATCTACTATCAATCCATTGTAACCCATATCTTCTAAGTCATGAACCCATTCTTCAAATCCAATTCCATTTATTATGATAAGATCTGATTTTTGAATTCTTTGAACATCTTGAATTGTTGGTTCCCAATCGTGAGGTTCAACACCAATTGGAACTAGTAAGGAAACATCAACTTTATCTTGTCCAATATTTTTTGAAAATTCATAGAGTGGGTAAAAAGAAGAAATAGCTTGTAATTTTGAATTTTGAGGTGTAGACGGAATTGATTTGGATTCTTGACTGAGAACATAAAATGATGTTAAAGGTATTACAATAATTATCGCGATAATAGCTATTCTCGATTGTTGTTTCACGCATAAAATGTCTGAATTTTATTAATAAATCTATAAAAAGTTAATAAGATTTAATGCTAAACTTATAACATAATTAATAATATTATTGATGTGCCAATTGTATCTATTTCCCTTAATGACGAAATTTTATCAGAATTAGATAAACTACAAAGCAGTATGGGCTTCTCTGGAAGGTCTGAGGCCATAAGAGCAGGAATCAGAACTTTTGTCTCTGAAGAAAAACAAAAATCAGATTTGTCAGGAAACATTCATGCCATTTTGCTTGTGGTACATAATGATGAGTTTGATCATATTGTTTCAGGAATCACTCATAATTTTGAGGATTTGATTACAACTCATCTTCATAGTAAAATAGAGAAAGAAAAATGCATGGAGTTATTTGTTATTGATGGAGATGCTGAAAAAGTATCAACGATGACAAAAAATTTTCAAACTAATAAAAATATGGATACAGTGAAACTAGTTACAATCTAGAAGCAAATCCAATAGAACTTTTTCTACTTAACAACACAATACTTGAAATAGAAATTACTAGAATTAACATTACGATTGTTCCAAACTCAGGAGCTACCACCATTGCAAATTCAGTTTCTTGACCAGTATTTCTAATATTTTCAAATTTTATTATTGTTGGACCAGTCTGTTCTTCAGAAAATGTAAATTTTTCAAACTCTCCACCAACTTGTGCCAATCCATTAACTCTGTGAATTTCTTTACCATTTTGAATTAAGACAAATGTATAATCGGAATTTCTAAGAGGATCATTAGTTCGACCGTCTCTAATTGTAAAGATAAAATTTGTTTCTACACCAGGTTCAATTAAGACAGGATCCCATGAAAGATTTACTTTGAAATCTTCACTTTTTGTATAAGCTTCTAGTGGGAATGCAGGTTTTTCACTAGTGGATAGAACAAATTGCATATCACCATCTAAAGGAAGATTATTTCGTTTTAATTCATTTTTTATGTATCTGATATGATCTTGAAGCAAAACAAAATGAACAATTCTTTCATCTTCTACAGAATAATCATCAACAGAAATTGAAGATTTGAATAACTCAATTCCATTTACAGAACCAGAATAACTAGGAGTAGAAAATTCAAGAAATTCTTTGGGGAAATGTGTCTCTACATGGATAACTGGAATATGAGACATTTTCTTTTCACTCCAGTCAAATGGCATGTCAATGGTCACTGTCTTCGTATCAGCATTATATGAAAAATCAGAAACTTTGTCAAAGTAAGACCTTGTACCAAAGGTGATTTGCTCACCATTTAGATCAATTTCTTCAAAAGATTGAGTGGAAATTACACTTACATCGGCATAGTTTACTCCTGAATCTTCAATAATGTTAGTAGGCTCATCAATAGTTCTGACCTCAATCTCAAAGTTGTAGAGACCTCCATCTTTGAAGATAGGACCAGTTAGTTGAATCGGTTCAGATGTAGTTCCATGCCATGCTCCCAATAGGTCGTCTTTTTCACCAATTATTTGAATATCACCAGAATCAGTGGGGGTAACTTTTATTGTCAGGATTCCATCTTCAGTGAAAAAGTAATTTCTAAAAATCATCTCATTTTCATGGAATAGTCCAATGAGAAAAGTTACATTTTTTGCATTATCTTTTGTTTGTGATTCAGTTGCAGTAATAGTTATCAATTCACTTTCATTTTCAAAAGACATTGGCATCTCGACTGAAACTGAAATTAGTTTTTCTCCGGCATTAAAAGATGAAATTGTATCTGTTCCTATTCCATGACCAAATGCATTTCCAATTGGAAAGATACATGCTATCAATAATATGAAAAATAACTTTTTTGTATTCACTAGTAGAATTTTTTTTAAAGTCATATTTATTGTAATAATTTCTCAATCCGTGTGATTAGATCAGTCATGGTCCTTGCTTCTAAAAGCGGTTGTAATTCATTTGGGTCTTTTGCACCTAGTGCAGATAATGAATATACATAATCAATGGTAGGAGTGTCAGTTTTTAGATAATATTGCTCTAAAACATGTTCCAAAGAATGTGGTTCAACAATTTGTGGGTAAGCTTGTCTAATGATCTTCTTTTTCCATAAATCAACCAATCTTTCCCATTGCTCTAGTGGAAAATTTTCATCAATTTCTGGAAGTAACTCCACTTCAGCTCTGATGTACATTTTTTCATCAGTTCCAATTTTTTCATGTAATTCAGAAACTTCTTGATGACCTTCAACGGTTAGTGGATCATAATTTTCTGGTAAAGATAATGAAGGTGGGATGATTTTCTTGATTTCAAATGGATTTCTTCCAATAGTTTCTATATGAAGTTGCATTCCATCAATTCCTATATCATCACATTTTGTAATTTTTGCAATTGTACCAATTTTTTTGGGAGAATTCCAACCATTAACCAGGCTTGACTCATCAATAAGACATACACCAAATTGTTTGTCTCCAAGCATACAATCATCAACTAATTGTTTGTATCTAGGCTCAAAAATCCTCAAAGGGAGTTCTTGTCTAGGGAATAATACCAAATCAAGAGGAAAAATTGGAATGATTTTTGTCTCAGCCACTAGGAATTATGATTTCTCTCTAAATATATGGAATATGGAATCTAAAAGCCGTTTTCATTGAGAATTAATCCCAATAAAGTTGACCTTACATGTTTTCCATATTCAGCTTGTTCAAAATATTTTGCATTTGGAGTTTTATCAACATCTGTTGAGATTTCATCAATTCTTGGAAGTGGGTGAAGAACAATACTGTCAGATTTCATCTTTTTGAGAAGATCCAATCCAACAACATAGCTTCCCTTTACTTTGAGATATTCTTCTTCATCTGGAAAACGTTCTTTTTGAATTCTTGTGACATAAAGGACATCTAATTCATCAATGTACTCATCAATGTTTGTAGATTCAGTAAAGTCAAGTTTCTTTTTGATTTCATAAGTTGAATCATTTCTGATTCGAAGAGATTCTGGAGAAATTAGATGTACATCTACATCGTAGTTTCCCAATGCATGTAAAAATGAGTAAACAGTTCTTCCATATTTCAGATCACCAACAATTCCAATTTTTAGACCATCAATCTTTTTCTTTTCTTTTTTTATTGTGAAGAGATCCTGAATTGCTTGAGTTGGATGTTCTTCAGTTCCACTTCCAGCATTAATTACAGGTTTGTCTGAAATTTCTGCTGCAAATCTACTGGAACCATCTAATGGATGACGCAAAACTAGAACATCAGAATAAATCGACATCATTCTAACAGTGTCTGCAAGACTTTCACCTTTTTGAGTTGATGAATTTGAAATGTTTGATATTCCCAATGAACTTCCACCAATTGATGCCATTGCAGATTCAAAACTTAATCTGGTTCTGGTACTTGGTTCATAAAACAGATATGCCAATGTACTACCTTTACAAATTTCTCTTCTATCTATTGGTGCTAACTGCATGATTTTGTCAGTAGATGAGAAGATTGTCTCCAATTGACTCTTTGAAAAGTCCTTAATTGTGATTATGTCTTTTTTGTAGAACTCGTTCATTCTTTCAATGATATATACAGGTGGGTATACAAAGTATTCTGATGGAACAGTCTGAACTGATGGTTCGACGTATTAAGGAAGGCACGGTAATTGACCATATTGACGAGGGAAAGGGGCTTCAAGTAATTAATGCCCTTCATATTGATGGAAAAGATGGTAGTTTAATCACCATAGCATTGAATGTACCAAGTGGAAAATTCAGTAAAAAAGACATCATAAAGGTAGAAAACAAATTTCTCAAAGACGAGGATACCAACAAGATTGCAGTGATTGCCCCAAAAGCAACAATTAACATGATTCGAGACTACAAGTTGGTAGAAAAAAGACGAGTGTCTCTACCTAATGAGATTGATAAAATTTTCCGATGTTCTAATCCTGATTGCATAACAAACAGCAATGAGGTAATTGAGTCAGTCATGGATGTAATTGATAAAGAGGGCTCGGTTCTAAAGTGCAGATATTGCTCTAGAATTTTGGATATAAACCGACTAAAGTACTACTAAAAGAATTAAAAATATTTTAAAAAAATTATTTTGGTTTACTGTCCTAAGATGATGAACATCATAACTATACCGTAGATAGCGATTGATTCTACCATACCGACAAAGATGAATACCTTTGATTGTAAAGCAGGATTTTCACTAATGACGGCTAGACCTGCTGCACCTACTTGTCCAAGACCAATACCTGCACCGAATGCGGCTAAACCGAATGCAAGACCAGCACCAAGGATTTTCAATGAGTCAGAACTTGCTGCTGCATCTCCCTCAGCTGCAAATGCAACGCTGGTTGATCCTGAAATAGTAATTACAGTTGCTGCCAAAAGTAACAATACTATAGTTTTCATGTATGAAGAGGCTCCTCCAAGTCCTTATTTAAATCATGATGAGTAGAAAGATCAAATTCTTTCTAATGCTTTCTTCTTAAAGGAATTTAGATCGTCCTTTATTGAAGTTGCAAAACTTTCATGTTCTGATTCTAGAGATTTTTTTGAATCCTCTACAAATTTTTTAATTTCTTCTTTTCCCATTTTTATCTACTTTCCATCTTAGCCTTTACTTTTTTTAACTTTGCGAATTCTTCTCTTTCTCTCTCTTCAAGAGTAGCAATGATGAATCGCACTTTTTGTTGATATTGAGGAATAATTACATTCTCTAAAGCATTAAGTAATTTCTGGGTTTTTTCTAATGCCTTTGCCAAACTAAAAATGGAATTTTCATATTCTGCAGCTTTGCAAATTTTTGGTAATAGTTCTTTGATTTGTTTAGATGCCCTATCAATAGATGAGTTGGTATCTGCAAATCCATAAGGCATTGATTTTGTATCTTTTTCAGTTACAGAAAGGGCTGGAATCTTTACATCTACTACTCTTCTTACTTTAACATCAACTTCCATGACTGGAGGGGTTGATTCGGCTACAGAATCTACTGTAGAACTGCCTAAAGCAAGGTATGCCTCATTTACTGATTTGTAAATATCTTGAAGAGGATCCCAAATTCCACCTCTGGCTTTTGATGCTTCTTCAATCATCTCTTCAATATTTTTTAGCAAAACCTTTCGCTTATCGTCCAGAATTTTCTGAACCATAACGGCTACTTGACTAGATTTTTTGTATTTGAAAAGTTCAATTTTTGTTGCAGCGACATTCTGTCCAAAAGACATTTTGCTACTCTTCCTGGTAGTATTGTTCTACGTATTTGTCTTTGATTTTTGTAATCTCATTCTTTGGTAATTTGGAAACTAGTTTCCATAAAATTCCTAATGTTTCTTCAATTGTTCTGTTCTCATCAGTAGCTTGAGAAAGGAATTGATTTTCAAACATGTCACCCAAATCCATGTATTTGAGATCAATATCTGTAAGACCTGCCTTACCAACGATTCCTGCTAATGCTCTAACTTCTTGAGCTCTTGAATATGCATCATAAACTTGATTTGAAATCTCACCATGATCTGCTCTTGTACTACCTTCACCAATTCCGTCTTTCATTAATCTGGATAAACTCATCAAGATGTTTACAGGTGGATAAACTCCTTGTCTAAACAAATCTCTACCAAGTACAATCTGACCTTCAGTAATGTAACCAGTCAAATCTGGAATTGGGTGTGTAATATCATCTGATGGCATTGATAAAATTGGAACTTGTGTAACACTTCCTTTCTTGCCATTTAATTTTCCTGCTCTTTCATAGATAGTTGAAAGGTCTGTGTATAGATATCCAGGATATCCTTTTCTACCTGGTACTTCTTCTCTTGCTGCACTAATCTCTCTTAATGCCTCAGCATAGTTTGTCATATCTGTCAAGATTACAAGTACGTGCATACCTAATTCAAAAGCCAAATACTCTGCAACAGTTAATGCTACACGAGGTGTGATGATTCTTTCAATTGCTGGATCATCTGCTGTATTCAAAAATAAGACACTTCTTTTGAGTGCACCAGATTCTTCAAGACTTCTTCTGAAATATTCTGCTTCACTATACTGCACACCAATTGCTGCAAATACTACAGCAAAGTCATCTTGTGTACCAATGACACTTGCTTGTCTTGCAATTTGTGCTGCAAGTAAATTGTGAGACATACCAGAACCTGAAAAGATTGGTAGTTTCTGTCCACGAACTAGAGTAATCATTCCATCAATTACTGAAACACCAGTTTGAATGAAATCTTTAGGATATTCACGTTGTTCTGGATTCATTGGTTCACCGTTAATATCAATAAATGAATCTGCAATAGGATCTGGTAAACCATCTTTTGGTCTACCTAAACCATCAAAGACTCTACCCAGTACTTCTCTTGATACTGGCATTTCCATAACTTTACCGACAAATTTTGCATTGGTTGCAGCAATAGATAATCCAGTTGTTCCTTCAAATACCTGAACAATTGCTTTTCCATTTCCTACTTCCAAAACTTTACCTAATCTTCTTTCACCGTCTTTAGTTTCAATTTCAACTAATTCATCAAATGCTGCATTATCTACATCATCTACAATTACTAGAGGACCTTTGATTTCAGCAATTTTGCTATATTGAACTCCGCCTTGTCCGCTCAATTTGAAACCTTTACTCCTGTAATTGTTTTGAATTCTGCTGCCATATCAGATTCTAATTTATCTAATTTTGGCATTTCATCATCTTTAACATCCATTCTTGCTTTCAGTAACTGTGTAATGCTGTTCATTGCACGTATATCAGCAAGTGGAGTTCCCTCTTTAATTGCTTGTTGACCCTTTCTGTAAAAGTCAACTAATAATTTCATTAACTTGTATTGTTTCTCAGGACTACAATAGGTATCAACATCATCAAATGAGTTTTGCTGTAATAATCCAATCTTTACCATTCTGGCAACTTCAAGAATTAATTTTTCTTCGTCTGGAAGAGCTTCTGGACCCAAAAGTCTTACAATTTCTTTTAGGGTATCTTCTCTTTGTAAAACACCATAAACTTCACTTCTTAAACTGAGCCAATCTTGGTTAATGTTTTCACCCCACCATTTTGCAATATCAGCAAGATAACCAGAATAACTGTTCATCCAGTTAATTGATGGATAGTGTCTAGAGTATGCAAGTTTTGCATCTAAAGCCCAGAATGTTTTGATAAATCTCATTGTATGTGTTGTAACTGGTTCTGTAAAGTCACCACCTGATGGTGAAACAGCACCAATCAAAGTAACTGAACCGTCACGGTCTGGAGAACCAGCTGCCTTTACACGACCTGCTCTTTCATAGAATTCTGCTAATCTTGATGCAAGGTATGAAGGATAACCTTCTTCTGCGGGCATTTCTTCTAATCTTCCACTCATCTCTCTGAGTGCTTCAGCCCATCTACTTGTTGAATCAGCAACTAAAACGACATCTTTTCCCATGTCTCTATAATATTCTGCAATTGTAACACCAGTGTAGATACTTGCTTCTCTTGCTGCTACTGGCATGTTACTTGTGTTTGCTACCAAGACAGTTCTATCCATCAATGGTTTTCCAGTTCTTGGATCTTGCAAGTGTGGGAACTCTACGAGAACTTCAGTCATCTCGTTTCCTCTTTCACCACAACCGATGTAAACTACAACTTGTGAATCTGCCCATTTTGCAATTTGGTGTAATGTAACAGTCTTTCCAGTTCCAAATGCTCCAGGAATTGAACCTGTACCACCTTTGGCAATTGGGAAGAAGGTATCAATGACTCTTTGTCCAGTAAGTAATGGAACTGTAGGATCGTATCTGTTTTTGTATGGACGTGGTTTTCTTACAGGCCATTTGTGATACATTTTGAGCTCGACTTGAACTCCATCTTTTTCAGTAGTAGCTAAAACAGTTTCTAAATCATAATCTCCTTCTGAGACAAGGTTGGAAATTTTTCCACCTTTGTGGTCTGGTGGTACCATAATAGAGTGTTCAATCAAATCAGTTTCTTGAACTGTACCGATGATGTTTCCAGCAGAAATTTCATCACCATTACTGACAGTTGGAACAAAATGATATTTTTTGGTCATATCTACTGGTGTAGTTGTAATTCCTCTACCAATGAAGGAACCAGAAGCTTTTGATAATTCTCTTAGTGGTCTTTGAATACCATCATAGAGTTGTCCGATAATTCCTGGACCTAGTAATACACTCAATGGGTTTCCAGTACCAATTACTGGTTCACCTGGTTTTAATCCACTGGTTGATTCGTATACTTGAATAAATGCAACATCACCTGTCAATCTAATTACTTCACCTACTAATTTTGAGTCACCGACAGTTACAGTTTCATACATTTTTGCTTCAGACATACCGTCTGCTTTAACTGCAGGTCCACTAACCCATACAATTCTGCCTTGTGCTGCCATCTTAATTTCCTACTCCGAATTTTGATGCAATTTCTTTCCTAATTAAAGGCTTCAATCTATCAATTCTTGCATCAATAGAGTTATCAAAAGTCATTGCACCATCTTTTGATTTTACAATTACACCACCCAAACAATCAACTAATTCACTTGAAAGTTCAGCTCCTGGAAATTGTGATAATGTAGAAGATACAACATCTTTATCTTTTGAATTAGTGTGAACAACAACATTTGTTGTTCCAAGAATTTTGGTTGCATCATCAAGTAATGATTTAATCAAATTTGCATAGTCACCACTACGATCAGCGTTTTTAATTTCATCAAGACTTTTTTCAAAAACTCTGGTGACAGCGTCTTCTAGAGCCATTAATTGCTTGTTTCGAGCCTCAAGATCAGCGCTTCCAACTATTTGTTTTTCAATTTTATCTGCCTCTTTTTTACCATCTGAGATAATTTTATCGAATTCTTGTTCCAATTTAGGTACAGAATTTTCCAAAGTGGTAATTGAATCATGTAAAGCGGACTCTACATCAGAAATGATGGTTTTTTCGGTCTGATCGAGTATTTTATTGATCGTGTTTTCTAGTGTTGAACTAGCCAATGAGTGCCGTTAAGCCGTAATGGATTTTAATGTTTGGGAATAGAACATTTAGAAAGATATTATAAACAAAAGAGTGACCGATGAAATATCTTGGTAGTAGCGGATCTTAAACTCGGCAGTGTAATTTTACCAAGAAGTGATTCTCCAAAAGCAATTTCAAGATTGACTGAATTTGAGTGGTTCCACAAAATTGATTCAGAAAGTGATCTTGTAACACCAGAGATTGACGATCTTCTATTAGAGGCACAAAAAACATACCAAGAAGTAGATGATGTTGTGAAGGGACTAGGAGTTCCACCAACTGTAGGGATTTTGGAGATTTTGTTTAAAGGGACCGTAATCAAAAAGACAGACTATGAGATTTCAGAGATAGAGGAGATGGTAAATGACCTTAAAAAAAGAGCCCCATCAATTATTGACGAGCCGGCTAAATTATTACAAGAGGAATCAGATACAAAACGAGCATTAGAAGAGTTCAGATCACTTAGAGATACACTAGCAGTTGCAAAAAAGTTGAACATTGACTTGTCAGGTTTTGGATTAATGAAGTATTTTTATGCAAATCTATTTGTCATAAACTCTTCGGACTTTGAAGAGATTAGCAGAGCCCTAGAAGGAATTACATTTTACAAATATGACCTAGAAAGTAAAGAAAAGGCAGCAATTCTTGTTATTTCTGGAATTGCTGATTCTGAAAAAGCATTAAAGATTCTAAGAGGATTTAATGCAAATCCTTTCTCAATTCCTGAAGGAATTACTCAGATTCCATCTGAGGCATTTGCAATGGCTGAAGCAAAAATTAAAGAACTCACAGCAAAACAAACTAGCCTTGGCAAACAGCTAGCCGAGACAAAAAAGAAGATTAGAAGAGACATTCTCACATTACATGAAGAAGCACTAGTTGCAAAAGATGTTCTTGAGACATTAAGAAAACCAGGTGGTACAAAGCACTTTGCAGTAATTCAAGGATTCATTCCATCTAAAATGGAAAATAAATTTACCAATGTTACTAAAGAGTGGACATCTATTGTTGAGGAAGTTAAAGATCCAAAATTAAAACAACAATATCCTATACTATTTGATAATAAGAGATTTGTTCGAACCTTTGAAGTAATTACTGAAAGCCAAGGAATTCCAAGAAAAGGTGAAGCAGATCCAACACCAATGATTGCTCTGATGTGGCCAATTTTCTATGGATTGATGTTTGCTGATATGGGTCACGGTTTACTGTTAATGGGAATGGGATTATTATTCAAAGTAAAAGGACAAGGAAATCTTTCAAGATGGGGTATGTTAATTGCAATATCTGGTGCATCAGCTGCTATTGCAGGTGTTGGTGCTGGAGAGATGTTTGGTTATCATCTTGATCACATGGGTCCATTTGAAGGATTATTAGAAGAAGGAGGAATGTTACATTCTGTAAGTTGGATTGTTGGCATTCTTAGTGTTGCTGAATTAACATTTGAACAAGTAATCAACATTCTAAAAGTTTCATTATTCATTGGAATTGTTCATTTAGTTTGGGCAATGGTTCTCAGAGTTAAGAGATTAGCTCATGAAGGACACAAACTGGTAATGTACATGGAAGCAATTCCAAATATCACACTATATGGTGGAATTGTTGTAATTATGATGTGTGCAATCGGTTCACAATATGATGTGATGAACATGTATTCCAAAGTACACACAGAAAATGTACCATGGGTCACAGTATTTTTGGGAGAATGGGCTCAAGTTTGGATTGTTACTAGAATAGCAGTAGTAGTTGTAATTGCTTCAATGGCAATGATGATGGTTGGTGGAATTTTGCATGCTAAGAAACACCCAGAAGATGGAGGTTCGGCAGCAAATGTAGTCATGGAAGTATTTCTTGGAAAGACAGTAGAGAGTTTAGCTCATACAATTTCTTATGCTCGACTTGGAATTATGCTTCTGGTACACGCAGCATTATTACTCACAGTAAATAACGCATTTGTCTCCCTTGGTGGAGCAGAATCTGGTGGTGCATGGGCAATGATCATTGGTGGAAACCTTGGAATCATGATGATTGAAGGATTAATTGTATACATCCAGTCACTCAGATTGCACTTGTATGAATTCTTTACAAAATGGTATGATGGCGGTTCACAACCATTTAGACAAATTAGACCAGAATTGATTTACAATCAATTTGTCTGGAAAAGAAACTAGTTAATCTCATCTAGTTTAATTGTAATCTTGGTCATAGGTCTATGCAGTTCATCTGGAATCACAATTAGTAATCCACTGTCTTTTCCTACATTCATACATTGACCATAGAATTTTTGATAATTTTGTCCGTAACATCCTGGCTCAGAAAAATATTCGAATGAATCAGGATATAGAAAATAATTCCATTGTTGTGCATAAGATGGAACAAAAAATACATCAAAGCCAAATTTGTCATCATCCACAGTTATAGAGTATTTGTAATTTGTAGAATCTTTAGAAGTACAAATTGGAACAAACTGAGCAAAACCATTTTTTAATTTTTGAGATTGTGATTCATCAGAATAGATTGTATTGTGAATGGATTTGTGTTGCTTCAATAAATCAAATTGATAGCCTAAAAAATCCAGTCCTGTTTTTGCATAATGAAACCACTGAGTTTGGCAATTCATGTAATCATATTGAACTAAAACAACGGGTTTGCTGTTTACATAATGAAGTCCATTTTGCCTTTGTTTTGCACCATGATTAGAATAATCAGTATCTTCCTCTTCTCCTGGAACAACGATTCTATCCCAAGTGGTATTCACGTCCAAAATTAGATTTCGAGGATAGCTTTTCCATTCAGGTTGAAAATGAATATAATTTGAATACTCGTTAGTTTGCTTTACAGTAAGAATTTCTACAGAATCCCGCATATTTCCAAAAGCATCGTTTGATAATCCTAATCCAACTGGAATCAACAACAAAATGAACATCAGAGAAAGTTTTCCCAATCTCATAAAATTGACTAAAATTTTTTCTATAATAATTTTGATAGTTTTTTTAAAAAAATTTACGCCTATTTCTCAATTGGTAAATCCATTTTATTTCCCCACTCACCCCATGAACCAAGATAGACTCTGACATTTTCAAATCCAAGTTTTTTTAAAATTAGAAAAGAATTTGCTGCTCGATAAGCACCCTGACAATAGGTCACTATTTCTGAATCTTTTGGAAAATCATAGATTTTTTTTAAATCTTCATCGTCTTTGAAAGTACCGTCTTCTTTTAGATTCTGATTCCAATCAATATTTACAGAATTTGGGATATGACCGGTTCGTGCAGCTCTGATAATCTTTCCATCAAATTCACCAATGGATCTTGCATCAATGATTTTTATTTTATTTAGATTTTTTTGAATATTTTCAAATCCGGAAATAATTTTAGGATTAGCAGAGCCTGAGAATTTTGAGGGTTTGAATGGATTAGCAGTTGTTTCAATTGAAAGATTTTCTTTTCTCCATTTTGAAATCCCTCCATCAAGCATTGCAGTATTTTCATGAGAAAAATACAAGAGCATCCATACACCTCTTGCTGCAAGCATTCCTGAAACATTGTCATAAAAAATAATTTTTTTTTCTGAAGATACTCCCAAAAATGACAGTAAATTTTTGGTTTGATTATTGAAATTCTCAATTCCAGAATCAGTAGTATCTATCCAATGAAATGAGAAAAGATCCAAATTTACAGCACCAGGAATATGACCTTCTGAGTATTCTTTGTAAGATCTAGTATCAACTAAAATGAGATTTGGATCATCAAGAATTGAATGAAGATCATTTGTGGAGATTAACATGATTTGGATAAAAATAATGAATGTAAAATGATTGTGGTAGATAATAAAAAGAAGAAAAGAAAAGGGTTTTTTCTATTCGTTTACGTATGCTCTCTCGCCGTGTTGTGCTAAATCGAGACCAATCTCCTCTTCTTTAGGAGTGACTCTGATTCCGCCTGGCCATA